>JAYTRP010000060.1:0-7193 GCA_043746145.1 Hyphomicrobiales bacterium
GCCAGCGATTTCGACTCGCTCGCCGCTGCGTTGGAAGCCACGCCGGACATGGATCTCGTCCTGCTCGACCTCTCGATGCCCGGCGTGCGAGGCTTCTCGGGTTTACTTTATCTGCGCGCAGAACAGCCAAGCCTGCCCATAATCGTGGTCAGCGCCAACGAGGACCGCGCAGTGATGCGTCACTGTCTTGAGTTCGGCGCGGCCGCCTATGTGCCGAAATCGCTCGATGTCGAGTCGATGCGCACCGCGATCAGGACCGTGCTCGAGGGCGGGCGATGGACCCCTCCCGATCTCGACGCCAACGCTCCCGCAAATAAACAGGCGAGCGCGCTGGTCAAGCGATTGTCGTCGCTCACGCCCCAGCAGGTGCGTGTGCTGATGATGCTATCGCAGGGCCTGCTCAACAAGCAGATCGCCTATGAGCTCGGTGTTTCGGAAGCGACCGTCAAGGCGCATGTTTCCGCGATCCTGCAAAAGCTCGGCGTCGAAAGCCGCACGCAAGCCGTGATTCTCGCGGGGCAGATCGAGCGCGTGCAAGAGCTTTCCCCTGCTCTAGCCTCTTAGCTCTCGCCCGCCCTTGCATCCTGACGGCGCTACGCCTTCGCGCGGTTCTGCCGGTTGTCGATCAGCTCGCCAACGACGGCGGGATCGGCGAGCGTAGAGGTGTCGCCTAGGGCGCCATATTCATTTTCGGCGATCTTGCGCAGGATTCGGCGCATGATCTTGCCCGACCGGGTTTTGGGCAATCCGGGGGCGAACTGGATCAGGTCGGGTGAGGCGATCGGGCCGATTTCCTTGCGCACCCAGACCACCAATTCCTTGCGCAGCTCCTCGCTGGGCTCGATTCCGACCATCAACGTGACATAGGCGTAGATGCCCTGTCCCTTGATATCGTGGGGATAGCCGACGACCGCCGCCTCCGACACTTTAGGATGGGCGACCAGCGCGCTTTCGACTTCCGCCGTGCCCATACGATGGCCCGAGACGTTGATGACATCGTCGACACGGCCGGTGATCCAGTAATATCCGTCGGCGTCACGTCGGCAGCCATCGCCGGTGAAATACTTGCCCGGGTAGGCTGAGAAATAGGTGCTGACGAACCGCGCATGGTCGCCATAGACGGTGCGCGACTGGCCCGGCCAGGATACGGCGAGCACGAGATTGCCCTCGCAGGCGCCCTCAATCACATGGCCCATCGCGTCGACAATTTCAGGCTGGACGCCGAAGAACGGCAGCGTCGCCGAGCCTGGCTTGAGCTTGGTCGCGCCGGGCAGCGGCGAGATCATGATGCCTCCCGTCTCGGTTTGCCACCAGGTGTCGACGATCGGGCAGCGGTCGTCGCCGACCACGCGGCGGTACCACTCCCAGGCTTCGGGGTTGATCGGCTCGCCAACCGAGCCGAGCAGGCGCAGCGAGGCGCGGCTAGTCTTCTTCACCGGCGCTTCGCCTGCGCCCATCAACGAGCGGATCGCGGTCGGGGCGGTGTAGAAGATGTTGACCTTGTGCTTGTCGATGACCTCCCAGAACCGGCTCGTCGAGGGGTAGTTTGGCACGCCCTCGAACATCAGCGTGGTCGCGCCATTGGCGAGCGGCCCGTAGACGATATAGCTGTGACCTGTCACCCAGCCCACGTCTGCTGTGCACCAGTAGATGTCGCCGTCGTGGTAATCGAACACGTATTGATGCGTCATCGCGGCATAGACGAGATAGCCGCCCGTGGTGTGGACGACTCCCTTGGGCGCTCCCGTCGAACCCGAAGTGTAGAGGATGAACAGCGGGTCCTCTGCGTTCATCGGCTCGGGCGGACATTCGGCGCTGACCTGGGCCACGGCTTCGTGCAGCCAGAGATCGCGGCCTGCGGTCCAGGCGACCTCGCCGCCGGTGTGTTTGACGACAATTACGGTTTTGACGCAGGTCGTCTTGGCTACGGCGGCATCGACATTCGACTTGAGAGGCGCCTTGCGGCCGCCGCGCATACCCTCGTCGGCGGTGATCACGACTGCCGAGCTTGCACCCTCGATCCGGCCAGCCAGCGCGTCGGGAGAGAAGCCGCCGAACACGATCGAATGGATCGCGCCGATCCGCGCGCAGGCGAGCATCGCATAGGCCGCCTCGGGGATCATCGGCATGTAGATCGTGACGCGGTCGCCTTTCTTGACGCCACGCGCTTTCAGCACATTGGCGAACTTGGCGACGTGTTCGGCGAGTTCGGCATAGGTGATGTATTTGGATTTCGCGGGGTCGTCGCTCTCCCAGATGATCGCCGTCTGGTTGGCGCGCTTGGGCAGATGCCGGTCGATGCAATTGTAGGCCACGTTGGTGACACCGTCCTCGAACCAGCGGATCGAGACATTATGCGGGTCGAACGAGACGTTCTTGACCTTGGAATAGGGTTTGAACCAATCGATCCGCTTGCCGTGCTCTGCCCAGAAAGCTTCGGGGTCTTCAATCGAGCGGGCGTACATCTCCTGGTATTGCGCCGCGTTGACCCAGGCATGGGTCGCCAATTCGGCGGGCACGTCGTAGATTTTCTCCGACATCGAGCGTCTCCTCGCGCGCGCCTCCGAACGAAACGCGCTATTTTGGGAGGACTATATGCCTTAGCGCGGGCTGGCGCGACAAGCGCGGCGCGATCACGCTTTGGTCTTACGCCTTTCGCGAGCGGCGCTGCGGCCTCGCCTCACCAAGCGACTGTATCGCCCTTGTAGTCGAGAAAACGAACGCCCGGCATGCCTCCCTGCGCGATCAGCACGTCCGCGACGCGCGGGACGCTCTCCTCGATCGCGAGCGTCGCATTCGGGCCGCCCATTTCGGTGCGCACCCAGCCGGGCGCGATGATCGTGATTGAGAGCCCGCTTGCTTCGGGCCGTGCGGAATAACTGCGCAGCAGCGTGTTGAGCGCCGCTTTGCTGGCGCGATAAACCTCCCAGCCGCCGTTCACGTTGTTGCCGACGCTGCCGAGCCCCGACGACATGACGCCAAGCGCGCCCCCCGGCGTCACGAGCTCGGCGAAAGCCTCGATCACGCGCATCGGCCCTAGCGTATTGGTTGTCATCACCCGGATGAATTCGTCGGTCGAGACGTCGCCGAGCTTCTCGCCAGGACCGTTGGAAACGCCCGCGTTGACGAACAGGAGGTCAAATTGGTGCGTCGAAAGTTTCGCGCCCAGCAGTTCGACCGCGACCTCGTTGGCAATGTCGAGCTTTTCAATCTCGAGCCTGCCGCCTGAGCCGGCAGCGAGCTCATGCAGCGCCGCGCTGTCGGCCCGCTCGGTCGCAACGACACGCCAGCCCCGTTGCAGAAATTCCTGTGCGAGCGCGAGGCCGAGGCCGCGCGAGGCGCCGATGAGCAGAAGCGTTTGTTGGGTCATATTACCTTCTCCATTCCGCCCATCTCGCAGACGATCGCCCATTCCTCGTCCGTCACCGGCTGTACTGACAGGCGCGAGTTGGCGACCAGCGCCATCTTGGCCAACCGCGGCTCCGCCTTGACCGCCTCCAGCGTAACCGAACTCCTCAGCGGCTTCACGGCGCGAATGTCCACCATCCCGAATTTACCGGTCTCGTCGCCAGGGTCCGGCCGGAACAGCATGCAGATTTCGACAATCCCTACGACCGCCTTGCCCTCGTTGGAATGATAGAAGAAGCCGCGTTCGCCAAGCTTCATCGCCATCATGTTGAGCTTGGCGGAATGGTTGCGCACGCCGCTCCAGTCGGTGCCCGTCTTGCCCTGCGAAGCGAGTTTCTCATACGAGAACGTCGAGGGCTCGCTCTTGAACAGCCAGTGCGCCATCGTCAAAAGAATCTCCTGTCGCCTTTTCTCATATTTTTGCGTCCTCAGTCTATCCAGCTGCGGCGCGATCGAGGGCGACGAGTTCGAGCGGATGCGCCTTGCCACGCAGCGGCACGGGCTGCAGGCGGCGCATTGTGACGCCGCTTGGCGGATCGCCGCACCAGGCCATCATCGCGGCGGAGGCGAGCACGGTCTCCCCGGTCTCGCGACACGCTTCCAGGATGCGCGCCGTCGTGTTCATGGCGTCGCCGATCAGAGCAATTTCCTTTTTCAGGGCGCCGAGTTCGCCGATAACGACCGTTCCCGCGTGTAACGCCGCTCGGAAGGCGACCCGCTGCCCGAACGCTCGCTCATATTCAGGGTTGCGTGAGTTAAGCCGTTCGAGCGCGGCGAAGCAGGCGAGCACGGGCCGCGGCTCGGTGCGGCCCGGCCGCAACCGCCAGACTGCAATGAGTTCGTCGCCCACGTATTTGTGCACCTCGCCCCCCTCCGCGGCGACGCCGATGGATATGTCGGCGTAGAAGGCGTTGAGCAGGTCGAGAAATCGCTCCTCTCCGAGACGCTCCGCGATCGCGGTGGAGCCGCACAGATCGATGTAGAGCAGCGCACGTTCCTCGCGCCGCGGCCGGTGGTAGCGGCCCGCGGCAAAGGCGTACAGGACACCCGGTCCGAGCAGCGCTTGCACGCTGAACAGCAGGTTGCCGACGACGCAAGCGGAGAGCGCGAACAGCAGATCTCCGCGATCGAGCGCGCCGAACGTCGTCGTCCTGTTCACCAGCGGCACGACGACCACGTTGAGCAGGACCGCTATCAAAACATAAAGCGCCACGCGAATGACGAGATAGACCGAGAACGGCAGCTTTTGTAGCCGACGACCTCCCCATTCGCCGAGGACAAACACTTCCAGCGTAGAAAAGACGGCACCGTTGATGAAGCCGATCTGCGCGCCCGTCAACGCCGAGGAATACACGATATAGCTATAACAAAGGCCCACCAGCGCGGCCAAGATCGAGACCCAGCCGACATGCCGTAACCGTTCGGCGGATTCGTGTCTCACCGCGTGCCGAACATGCGGTCGCCAGCGTCGCCGAGCCCCGGCACGATGTAGCCGTGCTCGTTGAGCTTTTCGTCGATGGACGCCGTCCAGATTTGCACTTCCGGATGCGCCTTGGAGAGCCGCTCGACGCCCTCGGGCGCGGCTAGCAGACAGACGAAGCGAATATCCTTCACGCCGCGCTGCTTGAGCTTATCGATCGCGGCGACCGCGGAATTGGCGGTGGCGAGCATCGGGTCCATCACAATCACAAGTCGGTCGGCGACGTCGGTCGGCGCCTTGAAATAATATTCCACCGCCTCGAGTGTCGTCGGATCGCGGTAGAGGCCGATATGCGCGACGCGCGCGCTCGGCACGAGATTGAGCATGCCGTCGAGAAAGCCCACGCCGGCACGCAGGATCGGCGCGAAAACCAGCTTCTTACCGGAAATCGTGGGCGCCATGGTTTTCATGAGCGGGGTTTCAACCTCGATCATTTCCAGCGGCAGGTCGCGTGTCACCTCATAGGCGAGCAGCATGCCGATTTCATTGAGCAATTGGCGGAATCCCTTGGTCGACACCTCTTTGTCGCGCATCAGCGTCAATTTGTGCTGGACCAGGGGATGGCTGACGACGTTGACTTGCGGCATGACGGCTCCTCGGACTTTCCCAACCTTTAGACCAGGATGCGGCCTGCCGCCGAGCCCCTCGTGCATGATCCCCAGTTTTTCGGCGCCGCGGTGCGGCGACCATGTCTTGGCGTCACTTCGGCGTCGGCGCATTTCGTAACCCACGCCTCTATTGACGAGCAGGCGGGGAAACTGTCACGTTGGCAGGGCATGGCAGAAACGCAAGCGCCCGCCGCTCACAACAACTGGAACCTGCCGAACGTTCTCACGTATGGGCGTCTTTGTGCGGTGCCGGTGGTGGTCGGATTTTTGTTCTGGCCGGCGGAGGACTGGGCGCGTTGGACGGCGCTTGCGATCTACATCGTCGCGGCGATCACGGATTTCTTCGACGGCTACCTGGCCCGCGCGTGGTCGCAGCAGTCCTCGCTCGGACGTATGCTCGATCCGATCGCCGACAAGCTGCTCGTGGCGGCCGTGCTGCTCGTGCTCACCGCGGATAGGACGATCGAGGGGACCTCGCTCTGGGCCGCGATCGTGATTCTCTGCCGTGAGATCCTCGTGTCGGGCCTGCGCGAATATCTGGCCGAGCTTCGAGTTTCGGTGCCGGTCACGGCGGTCGCAAAATGGAAGACGACAGTGCAACTCGTCGCGCTGGGCTTTCTGATCGCCGGCCCTGCTGGCGAAAAAGTGCTTCCCAACGCGCATCCGATCGGGATTGTATTGCTTTGGGTCGCAGCCATCCTCACACTGTACACCGGCTGGGATTATATGAAGGCTAGCTATCGTTATCTCGGAGGCGTTTAACCCGTGAAAGCCGTGTACTTCGCCTGGGTGCGCGAACGGATCGGTAAGACCGACGAGGAGATCGATCCGCCCGCCGAGGTCACCAATGTCGCAGCGCTCGTCGAGTGGCTCGCGAGCCGCGGCGAGAACTACGCCTACGCCTTCGAGAACCGTAAGGCGATCCGCGCCGCGATCGATCATGCCCATGTCAAGCCGGACGCTAGTCTGGAGGGCGCTCGCGAGATCGCCTTTTTCCCGCCGATGACGGGCGGCTGAGGCGATGAGCGCGGTCAGCGTACAGGCGGAAGATTTCAGCGTATCCGCAGAAATCGCCGCGTTGACGCAAGGGCGTGTCGACGTCGGCGCGGTGGTGAGTTTCGTCGGCCTGTGCCGTGACGAAGGCGGGCGGCTCGCCGCGCTCGAAATCGAGCATTATCCCGGCATGGCGGAAGCTGAAATCGCGCTTGTGATCGACGAGGCGCGCGCGCGATGGCCGCTGATTGGCGCCCGTGTCATCCATCGTTTTGGCGCGATCAAACCCGGCGAGCAAATCGTACTCGTGGTCACCGCGTCCACGCATCGCGGCGCGGCCTTTGCGGCAGCCGAGATGTTGATGGATTACATGAAGACTCGGGCGCCGTTCTGGAAACGAGCGCGCGCGGTGGACGGCTCGGTTGAAACCTGGGTCGAGGCGAAGGACACGGATGCATCCTCCGCCGCGAGATGGCAGGGGCGTTAGAGCCCCGGCCTCGTCAAGCGCGCGCGGCGACCGCGCGATAGATGATCAGCACGAGAACCGCGCCAAGCACCGAAAGCAGGATGCTCCAGAGGCTCAGGCCGTCAATGCCGCCGACGCCGATTTTCTCACCGATGAAACCGCCCACAACCGCACCGACAATGCCGATGATAATGTCCACTAAAATGCCGGAGCCGGTCTTGTTGACCAACTTGCTGGC
>JAYTRP010000061.1:0-2264 GCA_043746145.1 Hyphomicrobiales bacterium
ATGTCTTGCGGGTGAAAAGCGGAGAGCCATCCCGTGCCCTGGCCCTCTTGGCTGGTCATGCCCGTGAGTTCAGTCCAGACTTCGCTGAGGAATTCGGCCTGACCGTTGGCGTCGGTTATGCAGGTGATGGAAGGGATCGCATCGATGGTCCTTCGGAACTGTTTTTCCGAAGCGTTGACCGTCTCCAGCGCCGCATTAAACTCGCCATAGAGTTTCGCGTGCTCGAGCGCCGTCGTGGCTTGAAAAGCCGCCAGCTTCAAGAGCGACAGGCGCGTCGGACTGAAGCGGCCGCTGGTCTTGCGATTCTCGAGATAAAGCACGCCCACCAATCGATCCTGCTTCACTAACGGGAGCGCGACCGCCGAGCGTGGGGCGACGGAGACGATATAGGGATCCAAATTGAAAGGCGCCCAAGACGGGGGGTCGATGAGAACGAGAGTTTGCCGCGTGCGCGCCACGTGCCGAATGATCATTTCCGGAACCGTTGTCGCCAGACGCGGCTTGATCGGCGCCTCAATTCCCGCGCCTGTCGCCACGGCCTCTGCCGTCGCTGTCCACGTATCGCCCTCGATAAAAGTGACGAGGCCACGCTCGGCTCCTCCATATTCGAGGGCGATGGCGAGCAGGCGCTGGACTAAGGTCTCTGTGTTGGTTTCGCCGAAAAGAGCCTCGGATATCTTCAACGCGGCTTCAAAGTCGAAACTATCCGTGGATTCCATCTTCAGGCTCCTACGGGCGCGACCTCACCCCGCCCCGCCCACGGTCACATATCCTGCTTTATGTTCGCGAGCGAGACACGCCCAAGCGCCGCGGCCTTGGCTTGCGAGAGCGCCCCGCGGGCTTTCGCACCTTTGCTGGATCGTCCCCGGGGTAGCGGTAAGGCGCCAAAGCCGTTAAATAGTCCACCGCCAGATCCGAGATGGGAATGACCGAGCGCTCCACTATTTACGTCATCGACGACGACGAAGATATTCGCCTGGCGCTGAAAGGGCTTTTCCGATCGGTCGGACTCGATGCGCGGCTTTTCTCCTCGGCGGCGGAATTCATGGGCGCCGCCCGCGATCAGGGGCCGGGTTGTCTGATTCTGGATGTTCGGATGCCGGGAATCGGCGGCTTGGAATTCCAGGCGCAGCACGCCAGAAGCGATGAGCAATTGCCGATTATTCTGATGACGGCGCACGGCGATATTCCGATGACCGTGCAAGCGATGCGAGCCGGCGCGATCGACTTTCTCCCAAAACCGTTTCGCGATCAGGACATGCTGGACGCGGTCGCGAAGGCGCTCGACGCGGATCGCCGCCGCCGCTCGAAGCGCTTCGAACATGACGAAATCCTACGATGTTTTTCGGCGCTGACGCCAAGGGAGCGGCAAGTCATGGCCCTCGTGACCGCGGGCCGGATGAACAAACAGATCGCCGACGACCTCAAGATCAGTGAAGTGACCGTGAAAATACATCGCGGCGTCGTCATGAAGAAGATGGAAGTGCGTTCGCTCGCCGATCTGGTTCGGGCGGGAGAGGTGCTGAAAACCGACCTCGCACGTCAGTCGGGCGCGACGGGCCTGAAGGTCTGATCCAAGCAACGCATCGGCGATCGCGCGAGATTTCCGCAGTGGGAACGAGTTTCCAAGCGTGTTGAGCGCACGAATCGCCTTAAGTAGCGATCGACATGGCGCGCATGACGTTTTCTGCGAGCGCGTCCGTCGCAAACGGCTTTTGCATCAAGCAGAACGGGCGGGTGGCTAAGGCCCTTTCGATTACGTCAGCGTCGGCGCGTGCCGTCATCATTATCACGGGGGTTCCAACGGACCGCTCATCGAGCGATTTCTTTAAATCTATGCCGCTCGCTCCCGGCAGCGAAATATCCGTGATGATGCAGCCCGCAACCTCGACATCGCCCGAAGACAGGAAGGCCTCGGCTGACGGATAACCCTTGGCCGAGAAATTCAGCGACCGGAACAGGCCGATAAGAGCGGCTCGAAGGTCCTCGTCATCCTCGACGATAGATATGACATTTGGCGGCGACATGGCTTGACCATCCTTGGATGCTAAATAGCAGTCGGCCATGCGACTTGGATATGATCCATTTCGGTTATATCGGAGACGCGACGCGGCCGACAGGGTGATGAGCTCGCGCGACCGCGCCGCGTCCTCGGCGCACTCCCTCATGTTGGGCAATGCTCCCCCAAATCCGCACAACCAGCCGGCGGCCTTAGCGGGAGCGACGCGCACGCGGGCTATTGCTGACGACCCTCTGATCACAAA
>JAYTRP010000062.1:0-7178 GCA_043746145.1 Hyphomicrobiales bacterium
GACCTGCTCGGCGTCAGGAAGGAGATGCTGCCCGCCGTCTGGTCCGATCTCAACAAGGCGGGCATGATATCCGGCGCCGCTTACTCCAAGGGCTTGCGCACGGTGAAGACCTGCGTCGGCAAGGATTGGTGCCGCTTCGGCACGCAGGATTCCACCGGCCTTGGCGTCCAATTGGAGAAGTTCCTGTGGGGCTCCTGGACGCCGGCCAAGGTCAAGATGGGCGTGTCGGGTTGCCCCCGCAATTGCGCCGAAGCGACCTGCAAGGACGTTGGCGTGATCTGCGTCGACAGCGGCTACGACATCATCTTCGCCGGCGCCGCCGGGCTCGACATCAAGGGCACGATCGCGCTCGGCCATTCCGACACGCAGGAGGAGACGATCGAGATCATCGCCGCGCTGGTTCAACTCTATCGCGAACAGGGACGCTATCTCGAGCGCATCTACAAATGGGCGGCGCGCGTCGGCGTTGAGACAATCCGAGCGCAGATCGTCGCTGACACGTCGCGGCGGCGTGCGCTCTACGATCGCTTCGTCGTCAGTCAAGTGCCCGCGCAGCACGATCCCTGGGCGGAGCGGGCCGCAGGCAAGGACGCGCACGAATTCGCGCCGCTCGCCGACATTGCCCTCGAACCCGCGGAGTAAGCCCATGAGTGTTTGGACAGACATTGGCGCGCTCGAAGCGATCCCACGGCGGGGCGCGCGGGTGGTGCGCACAGCGCAAGGCTGCATCGCGGTGTTTCGCACCGCGGAGGATGAAGTGTTCGCGCTGGAAGACCGCTGCCCTCACAAGGGCGGCCCGTTGAGCCAGGGCATCGTGCACGCAAAGAGCGTGACATGCCCGCTGCATGGTTGGGTGCTGAGCCTGGAAACCGGCGCGGCGCAAGGCGCCGACGTCGGCGTGACCCAGGCGTTCCCGCTCAAAGTCGAGAATGCTCGGTTGTTGATCGATCTTTCGACATTCCAACTTCAGAAGGCGGGTTGATGAGCGACGCGACACGAACAGCCTGCCCCTATTGCGGCGTCGGCTGCGGCGTGCTCGCGTCGCGTCGCGAAGATGGCTCGATCGGGATCAAAGGCGATCCCGACCATCCCGCCAACTATGGGCGGCTTTGCTCCAAGGGATCGGCGCTCGGCGAGACCCTGTCGCTCGACGACCGGCTGCTGACGCCAACCATTGACGGGCGCCGCGCATCCTATGACGAAGCGCTCGACCTCGTCGCCGCGCGCTTTTCCGAAACGATCAGGGATCACGGGCCTGAAAGCGTCGCGTTCTACGTCTCCGGACAGATCTTGACCGAGGATTATTACGTCGCCAACAAATTGATGAAGGGCTTCATCGGCGCTGCAAACATAGACACCAACTCGCGGCTCTGCATGGCGTCATCGGTCGCGGGGCACCGGCGCGCGTTCGGCTCGGACACGGTGCCGGGAAACTATGAAGACCTCGAACTCGCCGATCTCGTCGTGCTGGTCGGCTCCAATCTCGCCTGGTGCCACCCCGTGCTCTATCAGCGCATCGAAGCGGCTCGGTCGGCGCGCGGCGCCAAGCTGATCGTGATTGACCCGCGAGGCACCGCGACCAGCGATGGCGCCGATCAACATCTGGCGCTGGCGCCCGGTTCGGATGTCGCGCTGTTCAATGGCCTGCTGCGCCGCCTGTATCGCGACGGGCGCATCGATCTGGATTTTGTCAGCGATCACACCAACGGCTTCGCAGCGGCATTCGAGCCGGCGGCGCCCTACGACGAGGAGCAGGTCGCCGCCGCGACTGGGCTTTCGCTTTCCGAAATCGCCCAGTTCTACCGCGCCTTTGCTTCGACGCAGCGCGTCGTCACCGTCTATAGTCAGGGCGTCAACCAATCATCCAGCGGGACGGACAAGGTCAACGCGATCATCAACTGCCATTTGGCGACCGCGCGTATCGGCAAGCCCGGCGCCGGGCCGTTCTCGATAACCGGCCAGCCCAACGCCATGGGCGGGCGCGAGGTCGGCGGCCTCGCCAACATGCTGGCGGCGCATATGGAGCTGGACAATCCCGAGCACCGGCGGATCGTACAAAGCTTCTGGGGCTCGCCAACTATTGCTAACAAGCCGGGGCTCAAAGCGGTCGATCTGTTTCGCGCGGTCGGCGAGGGCCGCGTCAAGGCGCTGTGGATCATGGGCACCAACCCCGTCGATTCGATGCCGGACGCCGATGCGGTGCGTGCCGCGCTCGGCCGTTGCCCGTTCGTCGTCGTCTCCGATGTGATTGCTCGGACCGACACCAACGCCTGCGCGCATGTGCTGCTGCCGAGCGCCGCCTGGGGCGAGAAGGACGGCAGCGTCACCAACTCCGAGCGCCGCGTCTCGCGCCAGCGCGCATTTCTCGAGGCGCCCGGCGAGGCTATGCCGGACTGGCGCCAGATGGCTGAGGTCGCCCGCCGTATGGGTTTTGGCGAAGCGTTCGCCTATCTCTCGGCCGCTGATATTTTCAGCGAACACGCCGCGCTGACGGCGTTCGAGAACGACGGCCGGCGCGATCTCGACCTGGGCGCCTACGCCAAGCTAACTAAGGCGGCCTATGACGAACTGGCGCCCTTCCAGTGGCCGCAGCCCGTCGACGGTAAGGCGCGCGAAACTCGCTTCTTCGGCGATGGCAAGTTTTACCATCTCGATGGACGCGCGCGCTTCGTGCCCACGCCGTTTCGCGCTCCCGCCAGCGCGACCGACGCGCGTTTTCCGCTCGTGCTCAACACCGGCCGTATTCGCGACCAATGGCACACGATGACGCGCACCGCGAAGACCCCGCGCCTCACCGGCCACATCGGCGAACCGTTCGTCGAAATCCACCCGCGCGACGCTGCAGCGCTTGGCTTGGCGGCCGCCGATCTCGCTATCATCGAGAGCCCCCGCGCGAGCGCGGTGCTGCGCGTGGTCGTCACCGAACGCCAGCGTCCGGGCGCCGTGTTCGCGCCGATGCATTGGACCGATCAATACGCGAGCCGCGCCCGGGTCGATGCGCTGATCTCCCCGACGGTCGATCCCGTGTCGGGCCAGCCCGAGCTTAAATTCACACCCGTAGCGGCGCGACGTTTCGAGGCCGCGTGGCACGGTTTTGCGATCTCGACGCGGCGGCTGGATACGACCGGCGCCGATTATTTCGCGCTCGGTCTCTTGCCGCACGGGTTTCGCGCGGAACTGGCCGGCCTCGCCGCGCCCGAGGACTGGCGTGGCCTCGCCTCGGTCATGCTGGGAGTCGGGAGCGACGCAGAATGGCTCGCCTATCAGGACGGCTCGCAAGGCGCCGCGCGGTTGCTCGCCTTCGAAGCCGGCCGGCTAGTCGGCGCGCTATTCGCCTCACGCGAACCGGTCGCGGCGGCGCGAACTTGGCTCGCCGAACAACTCGCGTGCGAGTTTGCGCCCGGCGAGCGGCTGGCCTTGCTGGCGGGACGCCCGGGCGCCAAAGCGAAAGACCGAGGCACGATCGTCTGCGCCTGTTTTAACGTCGGCCGCAACGAAATCCTGGAAGCCGCCGCCGCCGGTTGCCATACGGTCGCCGCGATCGGCGCCAGCGTGCAGGCCGGCACGAACTGCGGCTCCTGCCGCAACGAGATTGCGCGGTTGCTAGCGCCCGTGATCGCCGCGCGCGAGATTGCCGCATCCGATCGGGCGTCGTGAACCGACCGGGCTTGCCGCGGTCAAGTCGAAAAAGGCGGCTCAAGGCTCCAAGGGCGTCGAAAGTTGGCCCCTATCTGCCACGGTCAGCCAGCGTTCCCGACCAACTCCTGATCTCAAGGGGAGGAGTGAGCAAAGATGTCCAATAGCTCAAACCCTGCGAGATCGAGACGGACGCGGTCCGGCAAATAGCCGAAGGCCGCGCGGGCGTGGCCGTCGCGTCCCTCTCGCGTAAGCATCACGTCGAGCTTTTCGCGCAAGGCGTGTAGATGAAGGACGTCGGAGGCGGCATAGGCGAGTTGCGCCTCGCTTAAAGTCGGCGCTCCCCAGTCCGAACTCTGCTGCTGCTTGGAAAGATCGACGCCGAGCAATTCGCGGGTCAAATCTTTCAGCCCGTGGCGATCGGTGTAGGTGCGCGCGAGCTTCGAGGCGATCTTGGTGCAATAAATCGGCGCCGGCATTATGCCGAACGCATTGCAGAGCGTCCCCATGTCGAACCGGCCGAAGTGAAACAACTTTAGCACCGCGGGGTCGCCAAGCATTCGAGTCAACACGGGCGCCGCCTTCTGCCCCGGCGCGATCTGCACCACGTCCGCGCTGCCGTCGCCACGCGAAAGCTGCACCACGCAAAGCCGATCACGATGCACTTCAAGGCCCAGCGTTTCGGTGTCGATCGCAACGAAGCCGCCGAGATCGAGCCCTTCGGGAAGATCGCCGCGGTGAAAACGAATCGTCATGCGCGGCAGCCCGCAGGTAACATGTTGATTTTCATAAAAGTTTCCGAAGTCGGTGACTTCGAAGAGGTAACAGCGCGATTTCAGCGCGTCAACTAACGCCTAACCCGCAGCAGTCCGCGTGCTTTCCAGCCAGCGGGTCTGCGCTTCGTCGTCGTGCAGGAACGTCAGCAGCACGTAACGTCGGCCGCGCGTCACCGGCTTGGCCTCGTGCAGCAGCGAGCAGGAAAATACGACCCCCTCGCCCGCGGTGGGACGGTAGCGATAGGAATTGTACTCGGGGAACTCCAACTGGCCTCCGTCGTAATCGTCGTTCAGATTTATGCTGAGCGCGAACTGTCGGAACGCGACATTCGCGGCCGCATTGTCGCGGTGGCGTTTGAAAAAGCCGCCGGCATCGTCATAGCGCGCGATCAGCACGCGGTCCGTGTGCTTCACGTCGACCTGAAACGCTTTCCTGATCTCAGGCAGGCAGCGTGTCGCCAGCGCGGCCATGACTGGATTCAAATAGCGATCGCGCGCGCCAAGCACGAGATCGAAGCGATGCTTTTTCGATTGGTCGATCTTATGCACCGCGCGCCCTTGCGCATCTATCGACGCCATGCCGCCAAACTGATGCGCGCTCGCCTCAAAATGAGCGATCAACTCACGGCAGAAGGACGTGGAGAACATGCGCGGAATGGTCAGCACCGGCGCTGGCGAGGGTTCATCGCGCAGCGTTGCCCGCGGCAGCGCGGCTATTGCTTGCAGCGCGGCCTCGACCGCCCCGACGCCTTCCACGCTCGGCGTCGCGACCACACGGCCGCCGCGATCAATAATTGCGACTTTGTCCTGCGCGCCGTCGAAACCCCATCCGTGAAAGATTTCGGCAGTTGAGAAAACCACGCGAGCGGGCGCGTTGAGGCGGACAAAATCGCGCGCCTGCGGATTTTGAAGATCCACCAGCACGACGATGTCGGCGTCGAGCGCGGCGAACTCCGCGATCCGGGCCTCGAACGGCGCCAGCGCCGCCGCTGCCGTTGTCGCCTGCAACTGGCCAATCAGGATCAGCGCTGCGGGTCGACCCGCCTGCGTGTCGAGCGAGTAAAACACGTTATCGTAAGTCACGCCGTGGGTCGTCGGGGCGAGGCCGCTCGTGGGGATCGTGAGCCCGGACCGCTTGGGCTGTAGCATCGTCATGGAAGGGACCGCCTGTCGTCGAACAGGCGGTCATCCTGCACCCGCGGCCTTATCCCAGACTTGCGCGGGCGCTCAGTGTCCCCCGCCTCCGCCGCCCGCCACCTGCGGCCGGCGCATGAAGAACGCCAAGCCGATCGTCATGACGAATACGGTGGTGACCGCGAGGAATACGTCGCTCAACGCCATAACCTCCGCCTGCCGGCGAACCATTAGCGCCATCTGCCGCGTCGCCGCGAGAGCAGCGTCCGAGCCGCGTGCCGCCATGACGCTTGTCATGTTGCTCATGGTCTCGTCGGCGACGTTGCGACCCCAGGTGACCGACTCGCGCAGTCGTTCCAGATGCAGATCCATGCGCTTGTCGAGGATGGTGTTGATCAGCGCGAGCCCGATCGCGCCGCCGAGATTTCGCGTCAGGTTGAAGAGGCCAGACGCGTTCTTCATCTTTTGCGGCGGCATCGTGCCTAGCGCGAGATTGTTGATCGGCACCATGCAGAGCATCATGGAGCAACCCCGAAATATCTGTGGCTCCAGCAACTCCCAGAAGTCCCAGTCCGACGTAATATTCGTGGCGAGCCATGATCCGTAAGCAAAGCCGGCAAAGCCGATCGCGATCATCAGGCGCGGATCGATCTTGGTCATGAGCTTGCCCGAGATCGGCGCGGTGAAGAACATGCAGACGCCGGTGACGAACATCGTCTCCCCGATCATCAGCGAACTATAACCTCTGATCGCGGCGAGATAGACGGGGTAGATGTAGGTCAGGCCGTAAAGCCCGATACCCATTACGGCGGAAAACAACGAGCCGGTCCAGAAATTGCGGTCGCGGAACGCCGAAAGATCGACAATCGGTTGCGCCGCGCTGAACGCGCGCCAGAAAAAAACCACTCCGCCGACAACAGAGACGACGATTGCTCCGGCGACCGTCGAGTCCTGCAACCAGTCCTTCGACGGACCCTCCTCCAGCGCGTATTCCATCGCGCCGAGGAAGGCGGCCATCCCAAACAGGCCCGTCCAATCGAACTTCGGCGCCAAACTCCAGTCAGGCTTATCGAAGTCGATCAGGAACCACGCCGCGACCGTCACCATGATGCCCGGTGGGATGTTGACGAGGAACAGCCAGTGCCAGGAAAAAAGATCGGTGAGATACCCACCGACCGTCGGACCGATCGTTGGCGCCAGCGTCGCGACTAAGCCGATGATCGGGGCGATTACGGGCAGCTTCGAGCGTGGAAAGATCGTGTAGGCCGAGGCGAACACGGTGGGGATCATGCCACCGCCGATAAAACCCTGCAGAGCGCGCCAGACGATCATCTCGTCGATCGTGCTCGCGGTCGAGCACATCAGGCTCATCACCGTGAAGCCGGCGGCAGAGATGACGAACATGTAGCGTGTGGAGACCATCCGCGACAGGAAGCCTGACAGCGGGATCATGATCACTTCGGCGATGAGATAGCTGGTCTGAACCCAGGTGACCTCGTCCTGTGAGGCCGAGAGGCCCGCCTGGATTTGGGAAAGCGAAGCCGAGACGATCTGGATGTCCAGGATCGCCATGAACATGCCGAACACCATGAAGATGAAGGCGACAAGCTTGCGCGTGTCGAAGCGCTCGGC
>JAYTRP010000063.1:0-2255 GCA_043746145.1 Hyphomicrobiales bacterium
AAAATTAACGTGCCGCAGAAGCTCTTTGTAGAAATTTCCCACGTAACAAACGCAGGCATGGGGGCTTTTGATTTTCGTTCTGAGAACTAGGTTAGTTACAGCGTTGCGGCGTCCGGAAAAGTCCGCAACGATGGAACCTGCGCAGAGCCCGATAAATCAGCGGTCCTCACCCCCAGCTCTTGGCAACTCACTTCCTCAAAAACACATACTCGGCCGAGTACGCCACACTCCGAAAACCTCCAGCCCCCTCGCAATCGCCAACCAACCCGCCGCCGTGCGTATTCAAGCGCTGGATCGTCGTCACATCGGCAAGGAGCCCCTGGCCCTTGTGAGAGGCTGCGGTGAGTTTCAGCCAGGGGATGTCGGAGGGCGCAGCGCCGTCGGCTTTTGCGGTGACTTTGCCTTGCACGCTGCTGCCGTCCGAGAGTTCCCAATTAGGGCCGGCATAGTGCCTTCCGATTGTTTTGCCGTCCTGAAACAAAGTCGCGATCGGTTCGCGAAACTGCCACTTGAGCTTACCCGCCGGATCAGTCTCGCACTGATAGACCTGCGCGCCCTGGGCGTGAACAGTTAACACAACCGTCTCGCCTTCGGCGCGAAGCGCGGCGGGAACGGCCGGCTGGTCAGCGAGCGCCAGGAGTGGCGACCCCAGCAACAGGGTCGACCACGCCGCTCCGGCGAACGCAGTTCGATTGCTGGAGTCATGCCGGCTCATCGTCGTTCCTTTCCGCTGATTGCGGAGATTGGTTGCTCGCCGCGCCAGCCCGCTCGCGTAGAACTTGGTTGTTGGCAGTGGGCGACCTCACGGGCCGTGACGGCTCGCTCATTCGGGATGGGTCGGGTCAATCCAGCGAACGCTCTCCGGCTTTTCCACCGGCTCGATATCTAAATTCACCGCCACCGCTTCGCCGTCGGAACGCACTAGCACGCATTCCAGCGGCTCATCCGGGCTCGCATTGATTTCCTGATGCGGCACATAGGGCGGCACGTAGATGAAATCGCCCGGCCCGGCCTCGGCGACGAATTCCAGCCGCTCGCCCCAGCGCATTCTGGCCTTGCCTCTGACCACGAAAATTACGCTTTCAAGGGCGCCGTGATGATGCGCGCCCGTCTTGGCGTTGGCGTGGATCGTCACCGTCCCCGCCCAGAGTTTCTGCGCGCCGACGCGCGCGAAATTGATCGCGGCCTGCCGATCCATGCCCGGCGTCTGCGCAGTATTCTGATCCAAAGATCCCGCGGTGACCACGCGAACGCCGTCGTGTTTCCAAGCGAGCTTTGGGGTCTCCGCATCGTGCGACATCGGCGACAAGCCTCGTGTTGACGGGAGTCAAACTCCCTTGGGTTGCGGCGGCGTGAGCATAGCCGCGCATGCACGGCCAATCCAGGCCCGAGAGCCGGCCGGAATTTGCATGGTTTAACCGAAATTGCCGAGCTTGGGTTCACTGCCCCGCAAGCAATAGCTGGCACTGTCGATCAAGGCTGCGAGACGAGGACGATGGTTAGTTTCGACGTCGTGATCATTGGGGGCGGCTTTGCCGGAGCGACGCTGGGAGCGGCGCTCACCAAGCGCGGCTACATCGTGGCGCTTTGCGATCCGCACGAGGTGCATCCCAACGATTTCCGCGCGGAGAAGTTTTCCGTCGATCAGATCGCGGCGTTGCGGCGGCTGGGTCTGGCGGAAGCGGTGCTCGAGGTCGCGACCCCGATCGCCTGGAACCGGGTCGTTCGCCGGGGCCGCATCGTCGCCCAACGCGCGACCCACGAATTCGGCTTCGATTACGCCGCACTGGTGCGCGCCCTTCGCGCTCAGGCGCCAAACATCCGGATTGCTCAGCGTGTCGAGACGATCGAGGCCGACGGCGATTACCCCGCAGTCAGGCTGAACGGCGGAAGGCTGTTGCGCGCACGGTTGGTCGTGCTGGCGACCGGGCTCGCGCTGTCGCTGCGGCGGACGCTGGACCTCGACCGCGTCACGCACAGTGAGAACCACAGCCTCGCGATTGGCTTCGACGTAAAGATCGACTTGCCTGCGGCCGGCCCGCTTACTGTCTTT
Organism: Hyphomicrobiales bacterium; assembly: GCA_043746145.1. Classification (GTDB taxonomy): domain Bacteria; phylum Pseudomonadota; class Alphaproteobacteria; order Rhizobiales; family Beijerinckiaceae; genus Roseiarcus. Next base: position 2,054 of record JAYTRP010000063.1, read on the forward strand.
GGCGAGCGGATCGAGAGCCGAATCGGTTATCTCACACTGTTTCCGATCGGCGATCGGCTACGTGCGAACCTGTTCGTATACCGACAACCCGGCGAGGCTTGGTCACGCGAATTCCGCGCCGACCCTCGAGCCGTGCTGCTGAGGGACATGCCTAGCCTGAGCCGCTTGCTGCCGGCCTTCTCGATCGCCGGCCCTCCTGTGT
>JAYTRP010000064.1:0-2251 GCA_043746145.1 Hyphomicrobiales bacterium
CATGCCATCCTGGCGCGCGAATCGCGTCGCGTCCACTTTCGACGGGCCGAGACGCTCGCCACCCTCACCCAGCGCTGGTCGGCTCGGCGCGATAGCGAGGCGCACATCTTCGCTGAACGTAGGGCCGGTTCCGCTCGGCTAGCGGCCCGGCTGCAACGGGTTTTCACGGAGGCGACTTCGCGTCGGCGGGCGCGCCTCTCGAGCGCACAGCAGATCTTCGCAGCGGTCAATTACCGCAACGTGCTCGCTCGCGGATTTGCGCTGGTGAAGAACGAAGACGGCAAGCCCGTTCGCCGCGTTGCGGAGGCTCAGGCGGCGCGCAGCCTTGCGATCGAATTCTTCGACGGCGCTATCGAAACCTCCCAAGGCGCGGGCCAACCGCCGACGAAGAAGCGTGCGCGCAAGCCGGCCGCGGAGCAGGAATCACTGTTCTAACGTGCGCCTATTCGGCTGCGATCGCGAGGTCGGGCAAGGCGTCGGGGATGACAGGTCCGAGTTGAGGCAGGCGACCCTCAACCCAGGCGGCGAGAAACGGCTTCAGCCAAGTCGAAACCGCGCCATCGTGTTGAAACCATCCGTGCAGATGATCCTGTTGAGGGCGCGCTCCTGGCCGCATCAGACGCTCATGCCCGCGCGTCGTCCAGCGGCACATCATCTGATAGGTGACCTCGGGGTGAAACTGGAGCGCGACAGCATTGCGCCCGTAAACGAACGCCTGATGCGGAAAATCGCCAATTCCCTCGGCGAGGAGATGCGCGCCGGGCGGAAGGTCAAAGCCGTCAAAATGCCATTGGTAGGCATGCCGGGGAAAGCGCTCGGCGCAAAGACGATCAGCGCTCTCGGTGGGGCGCAGCGGATAATACCCGACTTCGCCGCGTTTGTCGTCGTGAGTGTACACCCGCGCGCCCAGACGACGCGCCATGAGCTGCGCTCCAAGGCACAAGCCAAGAAATGGTTTTCCCTCTTTTAGAGGAACATTGAGCCAGTCAATCTCACGACGTAGCCAGAGATGCTCGTCGTTCGCGCACATCGGGCCACCAAAAACGACAACGCAGACATGATCCGCAAGCGTTGCGGGAAGCTCGTCGCCGAGCGGCGGACGCCGAATGTCGAGCTCGATCCCAAAAGCCTGCAATTGCCGACCGACGCGTCCTGGAGTCGAATGCTCCTGATGCAGCACGATCAGCGCTTTTTGGCCTGGGCCGCGTCCCGCCATCTTTCCAGCTCTATCCATCATCCACACGTTCCGAATTTCACCCGCCATGCTGCACTGCGCAACCCTTTATTTAGCAAACATCGTGCCCTGATGCTTAATAATCTATGAACTAGCTATTCTTATGTCGCCGGCGAGAGCATGGAGGCGGTTGACGCGCCGACCCACGCGCGTATAAGCGCCCCTCGATAGGCTGGGCGCGTCCCGGCCGCTTAGTTTTTGAGCGTACGGCGTGCCGCCGTCGCAGCGTAGGATTGGGAACGATGGCCAATACGATGTCGGCCCAGAAGGCCGTCCGCAAGATCGAACGCCGCACTGCGGTCAACAAAGCGCGTCGCAGCGAAATGCGCACCTTTGTCCGCAAGGTCGAGGCGGCGCTCGCAGCAGCGGATGCCGAAGGCGCCGCAAGTGCGCTGAAGATTGCCGAACCCTTGGTGGCGCGCGCCGCGCAAAAGGGCATCATGCACAAGAATACCGCTTCGCGGAAAATTTCGCGGTTGACCAAGCGCGTCAAAGCGCTCGCGAGCTGATTCCTCTAGGGATCGCCGCGCTGCGATGAGCGACCAACTCCCCGATCGACTCTCCGTCTCTCCGGCCAGCCCGTTCTACCAAGAATCGGTGCTGTCGAGGGGTGTAGGCATCCGTTTTAAAGGACGAGAACGGCAGGACGTCGAGGAATATTGCATCAGCGAACGCTGGATCCGCGCGCCTGTCGGCAAAAGTCGCGACCGCAAGGGCAATCCGCTTACGGTTAAGTTGACGGGTGAGGTTGAGGCTTATTTTCTCTCGCCTGCGCCTTCATCCGAACCGGGCGCACCGTCTGAACAGACCGCGTCATCCGATTGACATCGGCATGCTGCCGACAAAATTTGGTAGCACCGTGGGTTAGGATTTGCCCGTCCCACTCACGGGAAACCTCAATGCCGAACATTTCCTTTATCCTGCTCTATGTCGAAACGTCGCCGCGAGCGAAGCGTTCTATGCCGAAACGCTTGGTCGCCCCGCCGTCGAATCTTCTCCAGGATTCGCCATGTTTCC
>JAYTRP010000065.1:0-7143 GCA_043746145.1 Hyphomicrobiales bacterium
CCAATTCCCATTGGCGAGATATCGATGGTTTGACAGGCAAATTCATTGCCGTCCCGCGATTGATAGCGACCGGGCAAAGACAAAGGCGCAGACTCCAACGGAGCTTCGCTGTCGGTCGTGGAAATATGCGGTGCGATATCGCCTAACTCCGCATTTATCATCGACCACAGTTCTCGCGAATCCGCTCCGCCCTTCTCGTGCTTTGTTTCGATGCCGGCGAATTCTTCGCGGATTGGTTGAGGAACAGTTCTGCTATCGACGAACTCCAAAGCGTTGCGTCGATTAGTCCGGTAGGCGCGCGTCAAGGGAATGTTCCACATGCGGTTTAGTAATATTTCAGAGTCAAACAAAGTATTAGATTGATGCCTAAAATTAAGCGCGAATCTGAACAGATTTCTTCCCTTAAACCAGCTTTTCCCTAGCGCGGTATAGGATTGCACCGGGTGGCGGTTCCGCCGATAAACAATTTATTTAGTGTATGCATAGGTTAATCCGAACCGCCCGTCCGTCATGCAGCCCTTCCGACGAAGGTCGCAGCAAACGCCGAAAAGACATCAAACAAATATAACGACGGTAAAGCTATTAAAGCTACGTTGGATCGTGCTGAGGCTCGCGACCGAGCCAATATCGACATCGTAGGTCCAAAGTTGACCGACCGCGATGCGCAAGCAGATCCTCGACATTTCGCGCGTTGCGCCCCGCCGGTCGAGGCGACATGAAGCGCCGCGCGCGGCATGCACGCCCTAGTTGCCGCTGACCTCCTCGCGCAGATCCCAGATCTTGTGCGCGGCCTGTCATTTCGCATGCTGTGGAATGGGCCGACGCGCTAGTTCCCGGATTTGCGGGGTCGCTCTGCGCCTGGGGTAATCGCGCCGATGCCGTGCCTGAACTCGCCGAGGAGTTGAATAGACTTAATTCATGAGCAAGCTCAGAGCCGTCTGCTAGGCCCGCTTAGGCGCCACGACGCTCGCCTCCGCTAAAGCCTTCTCAACCGGCGTGCTTGGCCTGCAAGTCGCAGAGCGCAGCAAGCGCGCACCTCGACTGGGCGTGAGGAGTTAAGCGGATAGCCTCGCATTGGACCTATGGCCGGCGCGGAAGTCAAACGCAAACAAACGCCGATCGCCGAATATAAAACTACGGCAAGCGCATCAAAGAGGTCGCGGCCAGCTTGACCCATCAAGCGATGGGAGGGACGTCCGAGGGAAAGTTAATCCGCGGCGACCATCTCGTACTCATGAGCAGTTCGCTCGAAGGGCTCAGTGTTGCTCTTGACCTGATATCGCTGCGAGCGGACGTCCTCGGCGGGCAGCACGCGCATCACCTTATACGGGCCGTTCGGTTTCCACTTCGGGGTTGCATTAGGACCAAAGTCCACGATTTGCCCGACAGTGAATTTCGACGCCATAACCCTACCTCCGCTAGTCGAGAGCAGGAAAAAGGGCCAGGAAACCTGACCCTTCTTTGACGCCCGATTAAGGGCTCCTGATCATTTCCGCTGGCGCCGCAAGGGATCGCCAGTCGGATTACCTGACAGGTCCTCAGACGGCCTGAAGCTTGTCCGCGGACATTTTGCCCGAGCGCTTGTCAGAGACCATTTCAAAACTGATCTTCTGACCTTCGCGCAAATCGCTCATTCCCGCACGTTCGACTGCGCTGACATGAACGAAGGCGTCCTTGCCGCCGTCGTCGGGCTGAATAAAACCGAAACCCTTGTCGGGATTGTACCACTTCACTGTGCCGATAGCCATGATAACCTTCTTATATCGTTAGATCGCCAGTCCACGATCGGGACTGGGCGTAAGCTTCGATTTTTGGGGGAGTAGCGCCGTAAGCCGCCTGGGTAGCTCAAGGCAAAGATGTCCAACCGAAATTCGAGCCTCATATATGGGGAAACGGCAGGCAATTTCAAGACATTCTGTTTGAGACATGCGCCATAGGTAAACTTTGGGCTGCGCAACGAGCCTTGTGCTCCCGCTCGCTCCTAGTCCGAACCATCGCACCCAAGCTGAAAGCGTCTCAAGTGCTGGACTGCCAGGGGAACTCGCAGCATTTCTTCTGGCGAAATCGGCTAATCTGTTCGGACCGGGGAAAACGTGGCCCGAGAGCGCGCGGAAGACGGTACGATATTGCAAGTCGCTTGATCGCCGCCTGAATTCATTCAAGAATTCTGGTCGCAGTCGATGAAGGGCGGCGCTAATTTAGAAAAAAGCCGTTGCAAAGACGGGTGTCGGGAGGATGGGTCGGTTCGGGCATGCTTGCGCTTGAAATGAGAGGCGTTTCCAAGTCGTTTCCAGGCGTGCGGGCGCTTGACGGCGTGAACTTTGATTGCGCCGCGGGCGAGGTGCATGCCATCTGCGGCGAGAATGGCGCGGGAAAGTCTACCCTCTTCAAAATTCTTGGGGGTGTCTATCGGCCCGACAGCGGAACGATCCGCGTGAACGGGCAGGAGGCGAATTTCCGCCACCCCGCCGAGGCGCGTAACGCCGGCGTCAGCATCATTCATCAGGAACTCAGCCTGTTGCCGCATCGCAGCGTCGCCCAAAACATCTTTCTGGGTCGGGAGCCAGTGCGGTGGGGAGTCATCGATCGCGACGCCATGCGGACCGGCGCGGCGCGTCTGCTTGATCGCCTTTCCTCCCGGATCGACCACGAAACCCTGGCAGGCGAACTTTCCGTCGCCGAGCAGCAAATCGTGGAGATCGCCAAGGCGCTCGCGCTGGATGCGCGCATCCTGGTGATGGACGAGCCGACCGCGGCGCTCGACGATGTCGATGCGGGTCGTCTGCTAGCGATAGTGCGCAAGCTTCGATCCGAGGGCGCCGCGATCGTCTATATCTCGCATCGCATGACTGAAATCGCCGGCATTGCCGACCGTATCACCATTATGAAGGACGGGCGCAACGTTGAGACCGCCAAAGCGGACGCGCTGCCGATCGACCGCATTGTCCGGCTGATGGTTGGGCGCGATCTCGCCGAGTTCTATCCCAAGCGCGTCGATCGGGCGCCGGGCCCCGTCCTGCTGACCGTCGTAGGCGGGGGGAATGCTGGCTTGAGGGATATCGACCTGCAAGTCTGCGCCGGCGAGATCGTCGGCGTGGCGGGACTCGAGGGGTCTGGAAAAACCAGCCTCGCTCGGGCGATTTTCGGCGACCTGCCGTTCGAGCAGGGCGCCCTTACAATGGACGGCGAGCCGTTTGCGCCCAAAAGCCCAGGCGCGGCCATTGCACGCGGCGTGGGCTTTCTGCCGGAGGATCGCAAGCGCGAAGGTTTGGCGCTGCGGCAGTCGGTCCGCGACAATGTCCTGCTCACACTGCGAGCCTTCGCCTCTGCGCTATCGCCCGCGAGCCGCGGCGAAATGGCTCGCGGCGCCGCGGACGAACGGCTTCGCCAGCTCGACGTGCGCGCGTCCGATTTTGGCGACGATATCGTTCAGCTCTCCGGCGGCAACCAGCAGAAGGTGGTGATCGGCCGCTGGCTCGCGCGCAACCCCAAGCTGCTCATCTTCTGCGAGCCGACGCGCGGCGTCGATGTCGCGGCGAAGGCGGCGATTTATCGGATCATGCGCGATCTCGCCTTGCACGGGCGCGCCATCCTGCTCGTCTCGTCCGATCTGCCCGAGGTGATCGGGGTCAGCGATCGCATCCTTGTCATGCGCGGCGGACGCATCGTCGGCCAGTGCCCTGGCGGGGCAGCGGAAGCCGATGTTATGGCGCTCGCCGTGGGTCACGCCGCATGACCGCCGCGGCTTTGCCACACGTTCGGCGCCGGTTGGTCCCGATTCCCTTGCTGCTGCTCGTCGGGTCCGTCGCGCTTTACGTCGGCGTCGCGCTTTGGACCGGCCAGACCAGTCAGTTGAACATCGAGGGTCTGGTCGGACTCATGCAGCGCATGGTCGGACTGGGGATTGTCGGACTCGGCCAGACTTTCGTCATTCTGGCGGCCTCGATCGATCTTTCCGTCGCCAACCTGATCAGCGTCGGCGCTGTCGGCGCGTCGTACATCATGCAAGGCGACACCGCGAAAATTCCTATCGCGGTCGCAGTCGTGCTGGCGATCTCGGCGCTGGTTGGAGCAATCAACGGCCTGATCATCGCCCGGCTGCGCGTCAATCCGCTGATCGCGACGCTGGGGGTGGGCCTCATCCTGCAAGGCTTGCTGTCGGCGAGCTTTACCGATTTCGCGGGTTCGGTGCCGCCGAGTTTCCAGGCGTTCGCCTATGGCGCGCTGGGGCCGATCCCCTATTCCGTGATAGGCATGTTTGCAATCGCGCTCATTGGCTCCTGGGCGCTGCGCTCGACGCGGTTTGGCGCTCACCTCTATGCGGTCGGCGGCAATCAAGCGGGCGCGCGACTGGCCGGCGTGCGCACGGATCGGGTGATCGTTCAGGCGCATGTTCTCTGTAGCCTGCTCGCGGGCGTGACGGGCCTCTACCTCGCCAGCCGATTGCGCTCGGGCGCGCCCTGGGTCGGCCGCGACGGCGTCTATGATCTCGAATCCATCGCCGTCGTCGTGATCGGCGGCACGTTGCTCGCGGGTGGGCGGGGTGGCGTCTGGGGCACGCTGGCGGGCGTGCTGCTATTCGCCACGCTCGACGCGGTTTTCAACATGCTGGGCGTGCCGTCGTTCCCCAAAATGGCGCTGCGAGGCGCTATCGTCATCCTCGCGGTCGCCGCCTATGCCGCTCGCGGCAAAGAGCATGTCGCATGACGACAGCCGCCGAGGACGCGCTGCCGTGCAAAAGCAGGCTCGCCAAGGCATTGCGCGTCAGGGCATGGCGCGTCAGGGCATGGCGCATCAATGTCGCGCTGATCATCCTGGTCGTGCTCTACGCCGTCATCGGCGTCCTGCAGCCCAGCTATCTGCAGCCCCTCGGCATCATGAATTTCCTGCGCCGTGCGGCCCCCTTAGCTGTGCTCGCTTCCGGCCAGTTGTTTGTTCTCGCCGTGGGTGGATTCGATCTTTCGATGAGCGCCATCGTCACGCTCACCGTCATCGGCGGCTCCATGTTGGCCAACAACGATCCCGCCAACACGTGGTGGGTCATTGCTGCGCTCTATGGGATCGGCCTCGCTGTCGGCGTGGTGAACGGCCTGGTCGTTTCGTTCCTCAAAGTTCCCTCCATCATTGCGACGCTCGGCATGTTGCTGTGCGTCGACGGGGCGGCGATGATGTGGTCGGGAGGCTCGCCACGCGGCTACCTCCCCGATAATTTCCGCGCCTTTGGCAGGCTGGTCATTCACGACGTGCCGGTGATCGGCGCGTTTCCGATCGCGCTCGGCGTGCTGATCGTTTTTGCGAGCCTGGCCTGTTGGTTGCTGCACGTCTCGGTGTTCGGGCGCCGCGTGCTCGCGGTCGGCGACAATCCGCGCGCGGCGGAATTGGCCGGCATACAGGTAAAAGTCACACGCATCGCGGCATTTGCAATCTCCGCGTTGAGCGCGGTGACGGGAGGTATCCTGCTCGGCGGCTTTGGCGGCGTTTCCGTCGAGGTCGGCAGCGGTTTGGCGCTTCAGGCGATCGCCGCCTGCGTGATTGGCGGCGTCGAGTTGATGGGAGGGCGCGGCAGCGTCACGGGCGCGATCGCCGGCGCGCTCAGCCTTTACGCGCTGTTCACCTTGCTCAACCTCGTCGGCCTGCCGCAGCCGCTGAAGGACACCGCGCAAGGACTTATTCTGATTTCCGCGGTGGCGTCGGGCGCGGGTCGCCTGCGCCGCTCGGGATAGCGGGCGAAAACCCGCTCTCGGGATAGCGGGTAAAGCCCGCTCCGAGATAGCGGGCGAAAGTCTGACAACGCCGCTCAAAGCGGCAAACAGGGAGGAAGACATGCATCGCGTTCCCATAGCCATCCTCGGCGCCGGCCTCGCAGCCTTATTTGCGACGCCAGCGGCCGCGCAGAACTTCAACGACCCCAAGGACTTTGCCTATGCCAAGGAACTGCTGGCGATGAAGCCGCAGGGGGCCGAGGGCAAGCCCTGGGAGCAGAACCTTGGCGGCAAGGAGGTCGACACCAGCAAATACAAGAAGCCGGGCCCGTACAAGATCTGCTTCTCCAATGCGGGCGTAGACAACCCGTGGCGCGTCGTGGGTTGGACCGACATGCAGGCGCAGGTCGAGGCGCTAAAGTCGGACATCAAATCCTTTACCGCGGCGGATGCGGGCGGCAAAGACGACAAGCAAATCTCCGACGTCAACTCGTTCGTGTCGGGCGATCAATGCGACATCCTGATCGTCTCGCCAAACACCACGGCCGCCTTGACGCCCGCGGTAGAAGCCGCCTGCAAGAAGATGCCCGTCATCGTGTTCGACCGCGGCGTGCTTACGCAATGTCCCGTGACCTTCGTCAATCCGATCGGCGGCTATGGCTGGGGCATCCAGACCGCCGATTTCATCGTCAGCAAACTGCCTAAGGGCGGCAAGGTGCTGGGCCTGCGCATTCTCCCCGGGGTCGACGTGCTGGAGACGCGCTGGTCCGCCGCCGATCGCATCTTTAAGGAGAACGGCGTCAACGTCGTCGGCGCCGAGTTCACCGGCGGCGACAATGCCAAGACCAAGTCGATCGTCGAGGATTACATCCGCCGATTCGGCAAGATCGATGCAATCTGGATGGACGCCGGCGCCACCGGCGTCGCCGCCATCGAAGCGTTCGAGGACGCGGGACAACCAAGCCCGATCATTACGGGCGAGGATCAGGAGGACTTCCTGGTCAAATGGCAGAAGGACAAGCTGACCGCCTTCGCGCCCACTTATCCCACCTACCAATGGCGCTCGCCGATCATTGCCGCGGTCAAGATCCTGAAGGGCGAACCCGTGATCGGTCCGACCTGGAAACTGCCGCAGCCTGATATCACCGACGCGACCCTGTCACAGTACGTCGATCCAAAAATGCCGCCGCTGCATTATGCCATGTGCGGTTGCAAGGATTTGCCGGGCTACCCCGAGCGTTGGGGCGGCAAGCCCTGATTGGGGTTGAACAGGCTTGGCATAGGAACAACCAATGCCGCCAAGGCCGAGCCTGATTGATTGTCTCCATAGTGGCCGGGCTTGTCCCGGCCATGCACGCAGCGCCGTCAGCAATCCATTCTAACCGTCAACCCGCGCTTTCGCCGTCATTGCGAGGAGCCCTTGCGACGAAGCAACCCAGGA
>JAYTRP010000066.1:0-7134 GCA_043746145.1 Hyphomicrobiales bacterium
AGCGCAAGCTCTCCGATCTTGGCGTGAAGCGCCTTCAAATCGACAGGCGGCGCGGCCGCCTCATTCTTGTCGCGCCCAAAGACCCCAGCCGCCCCGTCCGGAAGCGGACTGCGCCATTGCGTGATCTGGTTCGCAGGGACGTCGAATTGCTGCGCCAATTTGGCCAGCGTCTTCTCCCCCTTGATCGCAGCCAACGCCACTTTCGCCTTGAACGCCGATGTGCGGTTCCGACGGGTTCTCTTCGTCATAGTCGCTCCTGATAACCAGCAAATCATGCCGCTATCAGGCAGAAAATCCACTTAACGCCCTGTCCAATTTTCCCAGACCAGCTCTATGCGCCACCGTGAGCGTGACTGACCCAGTTGCCCATGTTTTCGTACCCATTGCTGGTTAGATTACGCTTGAGTGCAAAAAAGACTCGGAGAGTTACCTGATCACGGGTTAGCACTTAAAAATCTCCGTTTGAAATACAAGATTTGTTTGTGAATTGTCGGACGGAGGGCCATTGGCTCGCATGCGATAATATCCGGAGATGCCGACACTTCAGCGTTCATCCGGATCTTAACCGCAACACAAGGCAACCGCGCTTCTGCGCGTCTATAATGAATAGCAATAAAGGAGGGCCCATTCAGCACTTCGGAGTCGGCCATACCCTGGAAACTAACTTCATCATCAGCAGCCTCGAAGCAAGGGCTGTCTGGCGATTCATGGCTTTGCGGCACTTCACGGCTTACACATTGTGCATCGAAGCTGCCTAAAATATACGACAAGCCTGAGATTCGCAGTGATCGCTCAAGGTTCATGATGACAAAAACTGACACCGCCTGGGGCATTATACACTCTGCCGGTGGGGCCTTGGGAACATGGGATCAACGACCCGTGGTCAGAACCGACAACGTTTCCGACCGGTTCGTTCTCTACGGTCCCTACATCGATCTGCCGCCCGGAAGCTACGGGGTTGCTTTCACTTTGCGATATGCTGGTGAAACCAATAATATTCACGATGAACTTGGATTTATCGACGTCTACCGGCCGGCCTCCGGCGACACTGTTGCACATCGAACCCTTACAGCGCAGTCGATTATAGAAAATGGCGGGCGCGTTGTTTTACCCTTTAAACTTCAAGAGATTTCGCAGCTTGAGTTTCGACTTTACATCAACAAATCTTCGCCTCTAATTATTTTCCAGGATCGTGATATTTACGCAGAGCAACAATGCTTTTCATGGATGCATGGACGACCAGTAGATGACGCAAATAAAATATTCTGGAAATATATTTACGATGGTTATCTTGTAAGAAATTTTGATAATCTAAAGAAATTTGCTCAGCATGGGGTAGAAATATTTTCTTCGGAAGGCTGTGCAGAATTGGAACGTCACGGATTGAGGGTTAAAGTTAGAAATGGAGAAGACCTTCAAGTATATACTGAAATATTCATCTACAACGGATACGCATTTTCGATAAATAAACAAGCTATCTGCATCGACATCGGTATGAACGTCGGAATGGCGTCGCTGTTCTTCGCAAGCCTTCCAAACGTTGTGGAGGTTCATTCTTTCGAGCCGTTTCAAGCGCCAAGCGCTAGAGCGTTACAGAATTTTGCTCTAAATCCCAATTTGGCCGCTAAAATTACTATAAACAACTATGGACTAGCCGATAAGACAGAGGACTTGAATGTTCCGTACGACCCTTCCGAGACGATCAGCATTAGCATAAATGGCTCGACTTCCACCGAAGCGAAATCCACTAGCATCAAGGTAATGGATGCGGCTGAAGCCCTGGCGCCATTGATACGAAGCGCCAAGCAGCGAGGTCTGGCCGTGGTCATGAAAATCGATTGCGAGGGGAGCGAATTTGCAATTGTGAGAAGCCTACATAGCGCGGATCTTATTTCCCAATGCGATGTGGTGATGATGGAATGGCACAAATGGTTTTCAAAAGAGCTAAATGAAAAAGATCTCGTTGGCCCTCTAAATGAAGGCGGCCACGTAGTTTTCGATCGGACTCGCGTTACGGACGAAGGCACTGGACTGTTGTTCTCAGTTCTATCCTCTAGCTCAAGTTGAACGCGACTTCGCCGACACAAGCAGACTACAATATTGATATACATCCCAACTATGCGGGCGAAAAGGGACGAATTATTTTCTAAATAAATCAAGCGCCAACTAGACTGAGAGCGGCCCCGGCTAAATCGCAATACGCGTTCGTAAGCGTCTATTTAGTTTGCTTGCAAGCGCCCTCGCCTGGGAAACAAAATGATCTTTCTGTGGTTTAAAGTAATTCTTCAGAGATATCAAAGCCAGAGCGGCTTCGACAACTACGTCTAAACGAGGCCGTTCGCGTCGACCATTTGCTGGATATTATTTACAATGAGTTATAGATTTCGAGCGCGAAGTCCAAGTCATCGATGACGCGTCCACGCCCGCCCTTCAGCACAAGTGCTTTCTTGCAGTATTGCTTGATGATATTTGTGTCGTGACTGACAAGAATCATCGCGCAATGCTTGCGTCGTACAAATAGCGCGTCGAAGCACTTCTGCTGGAAGCGAGCGTCGCCGACCGAGATCACCTCGTCGATGAGAAAGCACTCGAAGTCTACTGCGAGTGTCAGTCCGAATGCCAAGCGGGCGCGCATACCCGAGGAATAGGTCTTGACGGGGAGGTAGAGCAGCCGACCCAGTTCCGCAAAATCATCAACATAAGCGACCGCGTCGTCGATCGGCACGCCATAGATGCGGGCAATGAACCGGATATTGTCTATGCCGCTCATGGTTGCTTCAAAGCCGCCCGCGAAGGCGATCGGCCAGGACATGAAGAGGTCGCGAACCACCCGCCCGGAAGTCGGCATTTCAACGCCGCCAATGATTTTAACGAGCGTTGATTTGCCCGCGCCGTTCTTACCGAGCACCGCGATCTTCTCGCCCGCCTCCACATCGAAGGAAATGCCGTCGAGCACGCGCCGCACTCCGACAGCGGTGTGATATTGCTTGACGATGTTCTCCATCCGCACGGTCCGCTTGCGCGGCATCGTTGCATCGAGCGTGGGACGGAGCGCCGGCGGGCGCCCGCTAAAAGGAAGCAGCCCTCCGCTCATCAGTTGCGGAAGCTTCATCGCTGGTGCTCGACTACGTTCGTGAGAAGCGCTCTCAAAATCGAGTAGCCGCAGAAACAAATCCCCGCCACGGCGAGGATGTTTAAAATGCGTCTTGGATAGGCAGCCTGATCGGGAAGATTGGGCTCGACCACTGTCTGCAAATAATACTGCTGCTGCTCCAAGTCCCGTCGCGCCTTCTGCAACTGATCAAGCGCCAATTCCAGGCTCTTCGAGTCCAATGTGCGATCTAACATTATCTGGTCAAACTCGGAGAACTTGGTCGCCAACGAGCTGTGCGCCCCTGACATTTGGGTGCGTTCCTTGGCGATCTGCTCGCGTAAGACGGCAATGTCGCTCGAGAGAGCCGCTATTTGCGGACTGCGAGGCGCAAGCATATTTTGCTTGCTCAAATCGCTTTCCCTTTGAGACAAGCGTGTCATCATCGCGCCAATCCGAGCCAATTCGTCAGTTGATTCCTTATTGGGATCGACGATGCTTTCCCGATTGCGATAGTCGGTGAGACGCGACTCGATCTTCGTAAACTCCGCACGTTGCGCGTCGACGTTGCGCGACGCGAGGCGTAGCGTGTCCTCGTAGATGAGGTCGTTTAGCCGATTGACAAAGGATTGTGCGTTGGCAAGCAACGCCTTGTTGAGGGCGAGCGCATCATCGGGTGTGAAGCCGCGAGTCTCGAGCGTCGCAATTCCGGACTCGGACTCTAGGCTTACGTCGATGAATTTCTTGAAATGGCGGTACAAACCCTCGTTTGTGTTCCGGGAGTAGAAGTTTGGAAAGCGGTTGAGAAAATCCAGGCCGCCGCGAAAAAATATGTCGGAGAGGCGACTAGTCTTCATAAGCGTGTTCATAGCGTCGCGCGATGTAAGATACTCGCTCACCGCATAGGTTTCGTCGCTCGCCCTCGTCACCTTTTGGTCGTTCATCAACGAAGATAAACTTGATATGTCGGACATGGAGGAACTTCGCACCATAAAGCGCGCCTCCGACACATATTGGTTCGAAGCGATGAACACTTGGTAGATCGCTACGAATGCAATCGGAATAACCAGCGTGACGATCTGAAGCCAGTAATGGCGCGCGAACGATTCCGCGGCGGGCTCTGGGGGGCGCCACCAACCGTCGACGACAAGCTCGCCTTTTACGAGTACAGGCTGAAGCTCGATCTCCTCGATCTGCGGCGGGGTTTCGGCGTACATTCAGCAAGCCCCTTGCATCGGCTGGACGGTCAAGTGAAGTCGACGTGCTTGCGGGCGTTATGCAGCAGCGGCAGCGCTATGGCGGTCAACACGAGGCACCATCCAATAACATAGGTCGGGTAGTAATAGGCAATGGTCTCCCTATCAAACATTCCCTGGCGCAGCATCTCAACGTTGCTGACCAGGGGCGACCAGAGTACGGCTTCGCGCCAGCGCGGTGGCAACCACGCCGCCATATTAAAGCAACCCGTGAATGGAAGCGTAATGTAGAGCAGCGGTGGGACGAACTGTTCCGCCACCTCATATTTTTCGCTTAACGCCGTTATGATGAGCCCGACAGAAAACGCGAACCAACCCTGTAACAGATATCCTTCCGCAAAGAGCAGGGGATCGGACATGGGCTCTATGACGCCAAGCAACATTAATGGCGTCCAGGCAATGAAGAAGGCCGCCAGGATTGCGACCAACTCCAGCATGCTGCGCGCGATGAGTACGTCGAAAAGAGTAATGTTACGATGGAACAGCAGTCCCATATTGCCACGGATCGCGTGGACGGCGCGGCCTGAAAGATGCCTCCACAACGTGATCATCGTGTAGCCGGACAGCGCGAACGGGACGACGCCTATCCCGTGTCCGTGGGTCTGCCCAGACACGGTCCACATGGCCATCACGCCGCCTGTTAGCGCCAAGGGTTCGCCGATAACCCAGAAGAAGCCAAGATTTTCGTGACCAAAGCGCATCGTGCCTTCGCGCATCATCAAGGCGCCGATGATTTGCGCGTTTAGCGCTAGCGATCCCAGGAACGGCGTACGCGCGCGTGTCGGCGTATGAATGCTGGCCGTCGGCGCTCCGGTCATTGGGCGTGATCCTTAGAGCCGACCGATAGGATCCACAAGATGGAGTACGCCATGAATGTTATAACGAAAACGCTCAGAATGTTGCGTATGCGCTCCGGCCGGGTGTCGTCGTCGGGAAGATTAGGTTCGACGATGCCTTCAATGTAGACGCGCTTGCGCTCGGCGTCCGCCTGGGCAGCCTGCAGCGACAGCAACGCTGACCCATAGCGCTTGTCGGCGAGGGTGCGCAGCAAAGTCAGATGGTCGTAAGCTCCCATTTTGTCTGCAAGGGCTGCGTTGCCGCCGGCGAGCTCGGACCGCTCGTCGTGGATTTTGTCTTCAAGCGCCTCCTGCCGTGCCTTGAGCGCGGGGAGCGAAGGATTTGTGGGAGAAAGCCGCTCGGATTGGTCGATCTGGGTTTCAATTTCGGCCCGATCCAGCGACAGCTTGGCGATGCCTTGCAGAACCTGCGCAGCGAACGAAAGCGGATCGAGCAGCAGTTCGCGGTTGCGTAACTCGGTGAGTTCCTTCTGAGTCGAGACCACATTCTCGCGTGCGGAGGCGACCTCCTTGTCGGCCGTGTCAACCGTGTCTATCTGCGCCGTTTTATTCAGGCTGTTCGACATGTCACTGGCTAGCGCCAACATGTTATCCGCAATGAGCTTGGCTTTATCGGGGTCGAACGCGGAGATATCCAGCTTGGTTACACCCGTCGTCGGGTCCTGAGTAACGAGGATGAAATCCTGCATGTAAGTGTAAAGGCTTTCGAACGTATCGGACTGCCAAAACCTGGGATAGCGCGACAGCCGGTCCGCTTTGTCCGTGGAGTAGACAGCGCGTAGGTTCACGCGTGCGTTGAGCTTGCTGACCAGATCGCGCGACTTAAGAAAACTCTCGATCGCCGACGTCTCGTCCGCAGCGCGTGAAATGCCGAAAGTATTCAGCAGCGCGCTAATTCCCGCGGAGCGATGACTATCGACGCCACGCACAATGTATTCCGAATGCGATACATACTGACGGCTGGCGATCAGTCCGTAATACAAACTGGCGAGCAGGGTCGGCGCCAGTACGATGACGACGAACTGGTAGACAATGTTGGAAAAAATTCCACGCACGATGCCCCAGAAACCGCTCGCGGGCGCCACCTGCCCGATAGACAAGGAAGAGGCGGAAAATCTACTCACCGTTTGCGTCATTCCCTCGCTGCCCGGTTGCAATGTGCGGACTCTGTGGTGTCTGATCTCCACATGGCCACTGCTTCGCAACGGCGAAGTGCAAAACACACGCACTAGAATATAGGCGAAAAGGCGGCTGCGAGCAAAGTCGCCGTTTGGTTTCGGTGCGGCCCGTTGGCCAAGTCTTTTTGTTTGCAGCAAGCTGATCTCGTATCCCACGTAAAATTACACTTTTTGGCGGATCTTGAGGCCAGTTGCAGGAATGGAGGTCCGAGTCCGAATGCTGTGTCCTATTTGCATCCGTATCCAGGTTTTCTGTGCGGGAATGCGGCTGATCGGCTCGGCCCGCAAGCACACCGACAAATTCTCGTCGTGCGTGACGGCAGCCCCCGGGGACGCAAGCTACGTGCGGCTTTGGCTTCGGGCCCCACGATCGCTGTCGGAGCAAGGAACTTGATCATGCATAAATTGCGAGATGGCTCGTGAGGGCGGCAGCTCCATTCGCATATGACCTTACCCATTTGATCGCCCGCTTGCGCGCGGAGACCGCCACCGGCATCGATCGAGTGGACCTTGCCTGCGCCGGCTATTTCCTGAAGGATCGACCCGAACCCTCGCTCGGCCTGCACTTTGGCCGCCGCGCGCCGCACGTCATGACTGCCGGCCTGGCAGGCAAATATGTGCAGGCGGCTGAGAATGTCTGGACGAGCGCGCGCGCGGCGTCAGCGTTGCCGGCGTTGATACGATGGCTGGAACGCAGACAGGGAGTGCCCTTAGAGAAACCCAGCTTCACACCGCCCTCGCGGGTCGATCGC
>JAYTRP010000067.1:0-7133 GCA_043746145.1 Hyphomicrobiales bacterium
GATTGCTTGCGCTGTCGGCCCCGGCGCCGCTCCCGCCGGAAAACAACGAATTCAGGGTCTGCGCCAATTGCTTGGCTTCGCCGTAGCGCACCTTGTAGACGTGCACGCTTTCATTCGCTGCGGAGGGAGAATCGAGCCGCTCGATCCAGCGCGCCGCCGCGCGCAACAGCTCCGGCTTTCCCGCAACGACCAGGATCGCGTTCTGACGCGGAACCGCCTGAAACTTGACGAGCCCGTGGCCTAGGCCCGCCTCGCCGGAATCCATGATCTTTTCCAGTTCCGTAACAATCGGTTCGGGCTCGCTATTGCGCACCGGATACATGCCAACCGACTGTCCGCGCAGCCAATCCACATCGAAACTGCGAATGGTTTCCAACGCCGCTTGCCGTTCGACGCCCGAACCGATCACGAGCAACAGCCGACCGGATGGATCCGTTCTAACCGTGCCCGGCTTGGTCGCGAAGCCTTCGAGTAGATGCGACAGCGTGCCTCCGGAGACATACTGCAAGGGAACGACAGATAGGCCGTAACCCGGCCGGGCGCTGTCGCCGTCGGTCGGACCGATCGAGCCCTCACCATTGGTGGCAATGTGGTAAATCGCGCCCTCGCGAACCAGCACGAGATTATTGGCTCGGAGCGCGCTTTCCAGCACGAACAGCACGTCCTTCTTGGCGATCGGACGCCCCGTGGAAAGGCTGATTGCGCCCTGGGCGCGCGGATCGACGACGTAGCCGACGCCTAAAATATCCCCCAGCACCGCCTTGGCGACTGTCGCGACCGGCGTGTTGTCAAAATTAAGCGTGAAGCCGTCCTTATCTTCGACCGCCCCGTCGGCCGCCGGACCCGCTCCGACAGGCGAAACGTCAGCGGTGGCGCTGCGGTCGCCAAAAAATGAAAATCCCTTTGACGGCGGCCCGCTGCCGTCGCTGGACCGCATGGGGGTGGGATATTGGGGACGAAGATCCGCCGAGCGCACGACATCCGCGGCGCTTTGAGGCACATCGCTGCGCTGTTCGAGAGCGCCGGGCGTGCAGCCGGAAACGCACACGACGGCTGTCCCAGCGGCAACTCGAAGCCAGGCGCCGAGCGAACTAACCTCGACCCAACGCAATAAGCCGCTCCCGCATCGAGACACAATCATTGAAGCGCGGCTGAAGAACCATTAAAGAATAGCACGGTCAAGCGAAGAAAAGATTGCACCCCCACCGAATTGCCGTTGTTCCGTCATGAAAATCTCACACAAGCAATTAGTGTCGTTATCCCCAGAGAATTTGCGCCTCGTCAGCGAGATAGGGTCAGGCTTGCTTGAGAGCGACAAGATTTCATCGATAAACAAGGGTCGGATCGCCGAACTGCACGCGAATGGCGCAAGGCCGGACTTACGCAAGGTCTGGGAGATTAGCGAACTGCCGGCGAGCGAATTCGCCGACGAGGTCGCGCGCCTGCACGGGCTGCCGCGCGTCAGCCTCTCTACGCTCCTGTCCGCGCTTGCACTCACCGAAGCGCTGTCTCCTCGCTTTCTGCGCGACTCATCCTGTTTCCCGTTCGCGGCGCCCGATGGCCGCACCGTTCTCGCGCTCGCCGATCCCGAGGCGGCGAGGTCGCGCAAGGCGGTCGAACTGGCGCTCGGGCGTCCCGTCGAACTCGCCGTCGCCTCGTTCGAAGAGATCGCCGCCGCGCTTGCCGAGCGGCTCGGCGGCGAGGAGCGTTCGCCTTCCGCGCCGACGGCGGAAAGCGCGCGCGAGGACGAGAGCGTCGATACGCTACGCGACCTCGCAAGCGGCGCCCCCGTGGTGCGCGCGGTCGACGAGCTTGTTGAAAAAGCTGTGGAGTTGCGCGCGAGCGACATCCACATCGAGCCGATGCGAGGCGGGCTGACCGTGCGCATGCGAATCGACGGCCTGCTGCGGCAAGTCGCCGCGCCCGAGCAGGCCCCCGCGCATGCGCTGGTCTCACGCATTAAGATATTGTCCGGCCTAAACATCGCCGAACGTCGACTGCCGCAGGACGGCGCGGCGCGGCTCCGGGTCGGGCGCGGCGACATCGACGTGCGCGTCGCGACCATGCCGACTCAGCACGGCGAGGCTGCTGTTATCCGCCTGCTCCCACGCGATCGCGGGCTGCTCGATATGGCCCGGCTCGGGTTTGCCGCCGCGGATGACCGCAAGCTGCGCGCCGCGCTCGCACTGCCGCACGGCATGATCGTGGTGACGGGGCCGACAGGAAGCGGCAAGACGACCACGCTCGCAACCCTGCTCTCATCGCTCAACAGTTCGACCCGCAAAATCCTGACGGTCGAGGACCCGGTGGAATACGAACTTCCGGGAATCTCGCAGTCGCAGGTTAAGCCAGCGATTGGACTAACCTTCGCCACGGCGCTGCGCGCCTTCGTCCGCCAAGACCCTGACGTCATCATGGTCGGCGAAATCCGCGATGCGGAGACCGCCAGCGTCGCGGTCCATGCGGCGCTGACGGGTCATCTGGTGCTCACCACGCTCCATACCGAGACGGCCACGGCAGCGGCCCCTCGCCTGCTCGACCTCGGCGTCGAAGGATTCTTGTTGCGCTCGGTTTTGCGGGTCTCGGTCGGGCAACGACTGGTGCGGCTGCTCTGCTCGCACTGCCGGACGCGCCGAACACTCGGATCGGTCGACTTCGAAGAGGATCCGCGGCTGGAATCCATTGGGCTCCGTGTTGGCGAGACGGTTTATGAGCCGCGCGGTTGCGAGCGCTGTGGCGGGATTGGCTATCGTGGACGTGTCGGCGTGTTCGAGATTTTCGAGACGGTAGGCGAGGCGCGTGACCTGATTGGCCCTGGAATTGACTTGCATCGCCTGGACGAAGCCGCACGCCGACAAGGCATGACCACGATGATGGAGGACGCGGTCGCCAAGTGCCGCACCGGCGTCACCTCGACATCGGAAGTCCTGCGCGTAACGACGATGCGTTAGGCCGATGCCCTCCTTTCGCTACCGCGCAATGACTTCGGCCGGCGAACTCGTCACCGGCTCGCTGACCGCGCCCAATGCGGCCGAGGTTAGTCACCGCATCGAATATTTGGGTCTGATCCCGATCGACTCCTCGCCGGAGCGAGCCGAGTCCGGGCCGGCATTCTCTTTTTCCGGCATGTTTTCAAAGCCGAAGGCGGAGGATCTGACGATCTTCACGACCGACCTCGCGCTGCTGCTTCGCACCGGCGCGCGCATCGACGGCGCGCTCGAACTGTTGTCCGCCGACACGGATATCGGCCCGCTGCGACGCACGGTGACTGCGTTGGTTTCGTCAGTGCAATCGGGCGAAAGCTTCGGCGAGGCGGCGGAGCGTCATCCCGATGTCTTCCCGCCGATCTATCTGGCTCTCATCAAAGTCGCCGAGGCTTCCGGCTCGTTGGCGCCTGTGCTCGAAGCCTTGAGCGTAGAGCGGCAACGCGCGGAGGCGCTGCGGCGTCGCATCGTGGAGGCGGTGCGCTACCCCGCGTTCCTGTTCGGCGCTGCGGGAATGGTCATGATCTTCTTCCTCGTGTTCGTGCTGCCGCAGTTTGAGACGGTGCTAAAAGACGCCAACGTGAAGCTCGACCCAACGCTCGCGGCCTTTCTTGCGGCCTCGGGGTTTTTGCGCGGCCACGCCGAGGCGCTCGGCGCTGGCGTGCTAGCCTTTATCGTGGCGGTGTTTCTGGCGCTGCGCCGTGATGAATGGCGCCGTAAAATCGTTGGAGCCATGGCGCGCCTACCGGTGATTGGACCAATTATGGAGAACCACCGCGCGACCCTGTTCTGCCGAAATCTGAGCCTTTTACTTTCGGCGGGCGTTACACTTAGCGCGGGTTTGAGAATTCTGGCCGACATCATGACGGCGACGGGATCGGCTACACGCTGGAATGACGTCGTGGAACAGGTTCGGCACGGTGGCAAACTGTCGGAGGCGCTGGCCGCCGCGCGCGCGCTTCCAACGACAGCGGTGCGGACGCTGCGACTAGGCGAAGAATCGGGACAGGTGCCGCATTTGGCGGCGCGGCTAGCTGAGTTCTACGAAGGAAAGACGCAGCGTGGTCTCGACCGCGCACTGGGCGTCGCGGGTCCGGCGGCAATTATTCTGGTCAGTCTTGTCGTCGGCGGCTTAATCACTTCCGTGATGACCGCATTGCTATCGGTCAACGAAATCGCCAACTGAAGGCCAAGGTGGAGACTGAAATGCCATTGAAACTGCGGAACCGATGGGGTCGAGGCGGGGCTGGCGAGGCCGGCTTTACGCTAGTCGAGATGCTCGTCGTGATCGCCATCATTGGGCTGCTGGCCGGATTAGTTGGGCCTCGTGTGCTAGGCTATCTCGCTGATTCCAAAGCAAAAACCGCGAAAATCCAGATTGAGAGCATGGCCGCCGCGCTCGACCTCTACTATCTCGACAACGGTCGATATCCCGCCGCCAATGAGGGCCTGCCCGCTCTCGTGCAACGTCCCGCTTCGGCGAACGCCTGGAACGGACCGTACTTGAAGAATGGCGCCGTGCCAGTCGACCCCTGGGGACGACCCTACGTCTACAAAGTCCCAGGCGAGCACTCTCCTTATGAGATCGCCTCTTTCGGCGCCGCAGGCCCCGATTCAGCCTCTCCCGCAAACATGATTACGAGCGCCGTACGCTAGAGAGAACCCGTCATTGCGAGCGACGCAAAGCAATCCATTGGCCTCGCTCACGCTTGGTTCGCTTCGTCGCCAGTCCGACGCCGACGCCGGATTCACGCTGATCGAGATGATCTGCGCGCTCGCGATCGTCGGGCTCATCGCAGCTCTCGCCCTGCCTCGATGGTCGAACGGCACGTCCCATGCCCAGATGGAAGGCTACGCCGTCGCCATCGCGGCGCTGTTAAAGGGCGACCGCAACGCTGCGATCCGCGCCGGGTCCCCCGTCGAGACTTCGATGAGCGCTGCGGCGCATGTCGTGCGCTCCGGCGCCGGAACCGGGATCGTAACCATCCCCGGCGATGTGGATTTTGACGCGACGCTGGCGGAACGCTGCGCTGGCCGGCGCAGCGGCGCCGCCATCGACTTTTTCCCCAGCGGATCCTCCTGCGGCGGGACAATCGCCATTGCGCGCCAGGGCGCCGGATATCAAATTCGCGTCAACTGGCTGACCGGAGGCGTGGATGTGGTCCCGTTTGGCAAAAACTGAGGGCGCAAGACCTGATAACGCCAATGCGGCGGGATTTACGCTGCTCGAAGCTTTGGTCGCGCTGGCGGTTCTGGCGGGAGGACTCGGCGCGCTGGCCGGCCTGACCGGACAGAATGTTACGACGACGAGATATGCGGAGCGTCGCGTCGCTCTGGTGGCCGCGCTTCGCAAGGCCTATGTCGCGCTGCCGCCGCGCAATGCGACTGGAGCGGAGCAGCATGGCGATATCAACGGCTTTGCTTGGACGTTGAACGCGATTCCGTTGCCGGGTCCCCCCGGGATTTGGGCGCCGACCGCGATCAAATTGAAAGTCGGTAACGGTTCTGGAGACGTTGTCGAGATCGATGCGGTTACGTTACGCAAGCAAGCCGCCCAATGAAACCGCATGACGCCGGCAGTCAGGCGGGCTTCTCGCTAATCGAGGCGCTCGCAACGCTGGCGGTCACAGCGTCGATTATTTCCGGTCTAGCGCTGATCGCTGGCCAGTGGCTGCCAAACTGGCGGCACGGCTTCACCAATCTACAACGCGCGGATCTGCTCGCGGTCGCGCTCGACCGAGTCGCGGCTGACCTTTCGGCAGCGCAAGCGACGACCCTCAACGCCGCATCGCGCGGGCCTTTGTTTATCGGCTCGCCCGAAGCCGTGGTCTTCGTTCGGGCTTCCGCCAACGCCTCCGAGCGCTCAAGGCTAGAGGTCGTGCGTCTCGCGGAGACGCCGCAGAGCGATGGGCTGGATCTCGTGCGGGATCGGGCCGCCTTTGCCCCGCTTACCCAATCTGTGTTCAAGTTCGCCGACCCCGTAATTCTGGCGCGCGCGCCGTTTCGCCTGAGCTTTGCTTATTCCGGACCCGATCGGCTCTGGGTTGATGTCTGGCGCGACATGCCGCAACTGCCGCGGGCGGTGCGCGTGACCGTGCGGGACGCCACGACTGGTCTGGTGCTCGGCGCTTCGACCGCCGTTGCGCTGAAAGCCCAATCCGCGCCGAAATCCGCAGCTGGTGCGGGTAAACCGCCCGCGCCGCAGGATCAACCCAAGGCGGTGCAGCAATGAGCGAGCGACCCCTGATGCCGCGCCGCGGCGACGCCGCTTTCGTGCTGGTCGCGGTTCTATGGATGCTCGCGCTGCTCGCCGGCCTCGCAACAATTTATTCGGCTTACGCGCGTGCGTCCGCCGCTTCCTCGACGCTGCCGATCGAGCGGCTTCGCTCCGAGGCGGCAATCCGATCCGCGGTCGAACTCTCGGCCTACCAGCTTCTGAGCTCGCCAAAGGAAAAAAGACCAACGCATGGCACGTTCGAGTTTCCGCTCGGACGGATTCGCGTCGCTGTCGCATTTGTGCCGGAAGCCGCCCGAATTGATCTCAATTCGGCGCCGGTTGAGCTTCTGTCCGCCTTGTTTCAGCAACTCGGGCTCAAGCCCGATGGCGCCGCAGCGGCGGCGGCGCGGGTAGTCGCCTATCGCAAGCCCGTCCCGCAAAACAATCCCGGGAGCCAAAACGGTCTTGGCGCCCAAAACGGTCCTGGAACCCAAAACGGTCCTGGAACCCAAAACGGTCCTGAGATCGAGGACCAAGCCTATCGCGACGCAGGCCTCTCTTACACTCCCCGTCACGGACCTTTCGAGGACACGCTGGAACTCGCGCTAATCCCCGCTCTATCTCCCAGCTTGGTTGAGCGCGCCTTGCCACACGTGACTGTCTTTGCCGGCGGCGCAGTCGACAAAGCCAGCGCCGACGAGGTTGTACGCGCCGCGCTTGCCGCTTCCGGTCAGGGCGCGACTACAAGCGCGGACCCCGGCGCGCCAGCGGCCACAAGTCCGGGCACGCCCGATCCGGCGGACGCCGGTCTAACTCTGCCAACCGCCCCCGGTCAGGGTGCGCCCGCGCCTGTGGGACCTCAATCAGCATCGGTGTTTCGCGCATCGATCGCAGTTGCGACGCCGGGTCGACGAGCCATTCACGCCAATGTT
>JAYTRP010000068.1:0-2244 GCA_043746145.1 Hyphomicrobiales bacterium
CACGAGTTGCGACAGATGTGATTCCACCGACATGGGCGAATTCCCTCTGAGATAGTGTCTACGACAAAAGTGTGACACAACCCTCGATATGTGCAAGCCCGTTGTGACAGTCCTGTCATCAAATCGTCCTGTAGGACCTTCACAATTAAGATAACTATGCGCCTTTAACTCCGCTCTTGCGTGATGCCGCGAGCGGCAGCATAGTTGTCTGGGGAATGCTCGCCGACCACCGCGAGCGATAAAGGTTCGAGCGGCGCGCTATGGCGCAAATGGATTTGAATGATGAGGAGCGCGAGGTCCTCTTGCGCCAGATCGAGCGCTTGCGTGAGGAACACCGCGACCTCGACGTGGCGATTGAGGCGCTTACACGGGCGGAGTCGGGCGATAGGCTTCAGCTTCAGCGTATGAAAAAACGAAAGCTTCAGTTGCGCGATCGTGTGACGAGACTCGAGGATGAAGTGACGCCGGACATTATCGCCTGACGTTGGTTTGCCCAATTCGCCCCTTCGCGGCGTGGCCGGGCTTGTCTTGGCCATCCACGCACCGCCGCTAGCAATCCATTCTGAGTTAGTTATCCGCCTTGACAAGATTGGACAG
Organism: Hyphomicrobiales bacterium; assembly: GCA_043746145.1. Lineage (GTDB taxonomy): Bacteria > Pseudomonadota > Alphaproteobacteria > Rhizobiales > Beijerinckiaceae > Roseiarcus. Next base: position 598 of record JAYTRP010000068.1, read on the forward strand.
AACGACAACGCTATTTCAAAGCTGACGTACAATTAGGCCTGCGCCTAAGTCACCAGCCGTCCAATGTCCCCCGGTCCGTCCGCCAACTCATCCGCCCCCGCGTCGGTGAGTTCTCCGCGCCCGCCGTATCCCCAGAGCGCGCCGATCGCTTCAAGCTGATTGTTCTTCGCTCCGATCATGTCGAACTTTCGATCACCGATCATAGTGATTCGATCTCGCCCGGCCGCCAGCCCCGCCTCGCTGAGAACATGAGCGATCAATTCTGTCTTATCGGCGCGACCCCCGTCCGCTTCAGCACCATGAATGGCTTCGAAGCGAGCGCTGAGACCAAAGTGCCGCAGGATGATTTCGGCGTCCCGCTTATTCTTCGAGGTCGCGACGAACAGCCTCATTCCTCTGGCGGCAAGTGCGTCCAAGGCTTCGGGTATCCCGGCGTAAACCTCATTTTCGAATGCGCCCGTGGTCGCATAGCGCTCGCGGTAAAAGCCCAGCGCGGCCTCTTCGTTTTCGGCGCCTGCGAGCAAGGCGAGACTGCTGCGAAGCGGTGGCCCGATTACCCAACCGAGTTCCGAATCCGGGGGAAGCGAAACCGGCCGGCCGACGGCTCCCGATAGTCGCTCGAAGGCGTATCGCAGGCACCGCAAAATCCCTAACTTGGAATCCGTCAACGTTCCGTCGAGATCGAAAAGGACGGCGCTGCTCATTTCACCAGCACATAAATGTCGACTTGCAGATTGGGATCGTCGGAGGTTTTCGGCTCGTTGAGATATTCCTCCATGAATATATCCTGCGCGTCGACGCCCTTCTCATCGAGATAGGCGGTGATCGCCTCGTAGGTCGCATCGATTTCGTCATACTCGCCACGATGCTCGAACTTTACCGCCTTGCCCGCGGGCGTTTGGCCGAGCTTGACCTTATCGCCGAGCACCGTCTTGGCGTCGGGCGCGCTCTCCAGCGTAATCAATACCCGATATTTGAAGCCGTCATCGTCCGCCTCGAGGAACACAGCTTTCGCATGGCCCGTCGCCTTTAGGCCCGCCTTAGCGACCTCTCCGCGAATGGTGGCGATCGCGCTCATGATCGCCGTGTAGACCTCATCGCGGCTGGCTTTGCCCTCGAGGTACGCCGCAGGCGCGGGAACTAAGTCCACCGGCTTGCCGACGCTGCCCGAATCGGCGGGCGAGGGCGAGGGCGCCGGAGTAGGGGCCGCAACCGCGCCCGGTGTGGGCGTTGCGGCCACGCTAGGGGAGGCTGGCGCCGCCACGCTTGGCGAGGGCGTCGGGGCGACGCTTGGCGAAGGCGAGGATTGCGCGAAGGCCGTACCCGCAGGGGCCACAAACATGGCGAGGGCGGCGGCGAGCGCGCGAGCCCCTCGCACAAACGCGGCAAATGTCATGTCGTCGTCTCCCCGCACGCCGGAATGGCGCGCCGCCTTGAGTCTACGGGCATGCGCAGCCAACGCCAAGGGGGCGTTCCCATTCCTGCTAACGAGAAATACATGTACACCATCCCGGAGAGCTTCAGTCTCGCGCAAACAGTCGAGGTACGAGGAACGCGATGTTCGCTTTCGCTTGTGGCGCTCTTACACCGCCGCAAGAAGAACGTCGAAGCTCGCCGATGAATCGAAACTTGGCCAGGCGCGCCTTT
>JAYTRP010000069.1:0-2239 GCA_043746145.1 Hyphomicrobiales bacterium
CAGCCGCTCCCGCAGGGGAAGTGCCTGGTCGAGACGGCGAAGCTCGTTTTCCAGCGCCTGCTTCACAGCGTCAGTTTTGTTGATGTGCCTGCGGGCGGCTAGTCTTTGGGCGAGTTGGTTGACCTCCTCGCTACGAATATTGAGCGGCATACCTACCTCATTGTGTAGACACTAACACAGTACTGCCTTTACGCGTTGACATCAAGGTCTGCCTGCTATCGCAGTCAGTAGTTTACTATTGATAAAATATGTTATCAATAGTAAGAAGGGGGGTATGAAGACCGACGCCGCCGATCAACTCCCGACCGAAATCGCACCCGCCAACCGGCTGCTGACCGCCGCCGAGTTCCACCGGCTGGCCGACGTGCCGCCCGAGGTCGAGTGGTTCGCCAATCTCAGCAACCCGAGCACCCGGCGCGCGTACGAAAACGCGATCCGCGATTTTGTCCGGTTCACCGGCATCGCCAGGCCGGAGGAATTTCGAACGGTGACGCGCGCGCACATCATCGCCTGGCGCGACCAGTTGACCGGGCGCGGGCTTGGCGGCAGCACGATCCGGCACCGGCTCGCGTCGCTGGCGTCGCTGTTTGAATATCTCTGCGAGAAGAACGCCGTCACCCATAACCCGGTCAAGGGCGTCGAGCGGCCGAAGACGGAAAGCGGCGAAGGCAAGACGCCGGCGATCGGCGATCATCAGGCCCGCGAGCTGCTGGCCGCGCCGCAGGAAGACACCATCAAGAGCAAGCGCGACCGCGCCATCCTGTCCACGCTGCTTTTTCACGCGCTGCGGCGCGAGGAGCTGTGCAAGCTGAAGGTCAAGGACGCCCGGCACGCGCGCAAGGGCGTGCCGCATCTCAAGGTCTCCGGCAAAGGCGGCAAGACGCGGTATCTGCCGCTGCATCCCGGCACCAACGCGCTCATTCACGACTACCTCGCGGTCGCCGGGCATGACATCGACGAGAACGGCTCGCTGTTTCGCCCGATCCGCAACAACCGCACCGGCCGGCTCGTCGGCGCGATCACCGCGGATGGCGTCTACAAGCTGGTACGCGCCTACTCGGCGCAGATTGGGTTCAAGATCGGCGCCCACTCGCTCCGCGCGACCGCCGCCACCAACGCGCTCGACCACCAGGCCGACATCGCCAAGGTGCAGGAATGGCTCGGCCACGCGAACATCGCCACCACGCGCATCTATGATCACCGCAGAACGCGGCCCGAGGACAGCCCGACTTTCAAGGTAGCCTATTGATGCCGCAGGTCTAAATTTCAATTAGCCGATATCCTAAAGGCTCAGCCCATGAATGACCTGGCGCCGGCAGTCGATGTTCACACGGAGCAGACGGTCTTTACGGAGCTGCGCATTTGGGCCAAAAGCCGACCGCGCTGGCAGCAGGACGCCCTGCGACGCCTAATGCTGAACGGCGCGTTGATCGACCAGGACATCGATGAGCTCGCGACGATTTGCCAGGACGAAAAAGCGGCATTCGCACCGATCACGGACGCCGAAATTGCTTCGGAAGCGGCGAGCAATGAGGCGATCGCGCTCCTGCGCATTGAGAACCCGGCCGGCGTCAACGCCCTCGCGACGGAGCAGAAGCTCGAATTTGCCAAAGACGGAATGACGGTCATCTATGGCGATAGTGGTTCGGGCAAGTCGGGCTACGTTCGTGTTCTCAAACACGCATGCCGAACGCTCGACCGAGGCACGAAAATCCTCAGAGACATCTAGGACAAGGCAGCGACGCCGCAGACTGCCACGATCGCCTTCGCTCGCGGTGACGCGGAAGACAAATTCGATTGGACCCCGGAGGCGATAAGCGAGAAGGACCTCGCGGTCATCAGCATCTTTGATTCCCGCAGTGCGAACGTGCATGTCGAGAAGACCAACCCTGTCGCCTACATCCCGCTGCCGATGAAGATCATGGAAGCGCTGGCGAGTGCATGCGACCGGGTTAAGGCCAAGCTCGACGCTCAAGTCGTTGCGCTCGACACGCAGACCCCGAAAGCGCTCGCGAGACTTACCAATGGCCTGGCTTTGGGTCTTCCTTTTGCGCCTTGACCATGGCGATGGACCCGGACAATCGTGGAATCGACCATCGCGTATTCCATATCGGGCTCGTCGGAAACGGCATCGAAAATGCGAGGTGGCCTCGGGATTTCGGACAGGGTGATAAGCTATTCCCGCTTGAACGAGAGACGCGACGTTATGGGCAAGGTGACACGGAAGCGCTACGGGGCT
>JAYTRP010000070.1:0-7088 GCA_043746145.1 Hyphomicrobiales bacterium
CCAGCGTCACCTCTTGGAATATGCGGGCTTTAGGGTAGTTGCAGCTTTGATGAGCGCTCTCCCGTTAGAGATAGCATCGTCGTTTTCGGGCAAATTGTGGAAACTGGTGGCCCCACGGTTAAAACGCCACAAGCGGGCGTTGGCCCACCTTGCGATAGCCTTCCCCGATATGACAGAAGCAGAGCGGGACCGCGTTGCACACGAAATGTGGGGGCATCTGGGCAGGACGTTCGCCGAATTTTTTCATATGGAAGACATCGATCGCGAAGGTCGGGTGGATTTCGAACGGCCAGATATCGTCGAGCAGATGGCAAGCAATGGACCCTATGTGGTTTGCGCGCCGCATCTCGGCAATTGGGAGATCATGGCGCGCGCCTCGGCCCGGGGAGCGCGACCGATTGCGGGAATTTACCAACCGCTAACCAATCCGCTGGTCGACCAGGCGCTGTATGACCTGCGCGCGCCGATGTATCCGTTGGGCCTCTTGCCCCGATCCACATCGACTATGCGCAAGTTGATGAAAATCGCCAGGGATGGCGGATCGATCGGGTTTCTCGCCGATCTTCGCGAGGGGAAAGGGATTCCGGCGCAATTTTTTGGCCGCCCCGCCTTCTCCAATTCCGCGCCCGCACTGATCGCGCGCACGTACGGCATGCCAATCTACGCCGCGCGGGTGATTCGAAAACCCGGCGTACGGTTCGGGCTTCGGGTCGAGTTGGTGGAAGTCCCGAAAACTGCAGACCGCGACGCCGACGTGAGAGCGATCACCGCCGATATTCAAGCACGCTTTGAGGAATTCATTCGAGAGGCGCCTGAGCAATGGATGTGGGCGCACAGGCGCTGGGATTAGATCAACCCGTCAGCAAAGACTCGACAAATACCTCGACCCCGTCCGCCACCCGGACCCCGCGGGCACGTTCGGCTTCGACGATTGCGACCACCTGCCGATAGGCGCCTTGCAAGTCGTCGTTGATCACGACGTAGTCATAATGACGCCAACGCTCGATCTCGCGCTTAGCGTTCTCCAGGCGCTGACCGATGGTCGCGGCAGAATCTTCGGCGCGCCGCACGAGCCTGGCCCGCAGCTCATTCATTGACGGCGGCAGAATGAAAACGCTAACGACGTCTTCGCCCAGTGCTTCGCGCACCTGTTGTGCGCCCTGCCAATCAATGTCGAACAGCATGTCGCGTCCCTGCGCGAGCACCTCTTCGACAGGGAGGCGCGGCGTGCCGTAGCCATTTCCATGCACCTCGGCCGCTTCGAGCAGATCGCCCGCCGACTTCATCTGGTCGTAGTGACGCCGATCGGTGAAATGGTAATGCACGCCGTCGACTTCGGATGAACGGCGTGCGCGGGTCGTCACGGAGACGGACAAGGTGAGATCAAGCGCCTTGTCCTGCAGGAGCATGCGCGTCAAAGTGGTCTTGCCAGCGCCCGAAGGCGAGGAAAGGATCAGAATCATGCCCCGACGGCGCATGCAGCCTCGCTCATTCGATGTTCTGAACCTGTTCGCGCAATTGCTCGATCTGCGTGCGCAACTCAAGACCTTGCCGGGTTAATGAAACGTCGTTGGATTTGGCGCAGAGCGTATTCGCCTCGCGCGCGAATTCTTGCGAGAAAAAGTCAAGCCGTCGTCCGACCGGGCCGCCTTCGGACAAAAGCGAGCGGGCGGCGGCGGTATGCGTCGTAAGTCGGTCGAGTTCCTCGCGCACGTCCGCTTTCGCAGCAAGCAGGATCGCCTCCTGATGCAAGCGCGCCTCGTCGAATCCGCGTCCCGATTCCATAAGTATTGCAATTGAGGCAGCGAGCCTAGCGCGTACCGCTTCGGGCCTGCGCGAAGGATTTTGATCGGCAGCCTCAGTCAGTTCAGCAATTGCGTCAAGACGCTCGGTAAGTACACGACCGAGCGCGGCCCCTTCCGCGCGCCGAGCGACGACCAGTGCGGCGATCGCCTCATCAAGCGTTTTGAGCGCGCCCGTAGCGAGTTCTGCGAGCGCCGCCTCGTCGTCAGAAGCCTCGACAACTTCCACCACGCCGCGCACGGCAAGCAGGCCATCCAAAGTCGGCGGGGCTAGCCCGTAGGTCTGAGCGGCCGCACGCGCGGCGACAGCCAATTCCGCCAGCAGAGCGGTGTCGATCCGCGGTGTCGCAGCAGCGCCTTCGCGTTGCGCCGTAAAAGTTGCAAAGCAGGTTCCGCGCGCAAGCGCTCGAACGAGCCGCGCGCGAGCTTCCGATTCGATCCGATCGAGCACCGTTGGCAACCGCAATCTTAGGTCAAGGCCCTTTGCATTCACGCATTTTAGCTCGACCGTCCAACGCCAAGCCCGCTGGCCTCCCGCGGCGCGTGAGAATCCGGTCATGCTGGCGAGGGACATCGACGCTCCGTTTCCGCGAATGCGGGCGTCATACACCAATCCAGCTTCGCCTCAATGCGGGATGCGCGATCAGACCCTTACCCGCCAATGCGACAGGGCATAAGTCCTTCGCTGAGCCAAGCAGGGCGCCTGCGTCGCGACTTCACCTCCGCATCGCAAGCACGCCGTCGCCCGATGCGGCCAAGTGAATGGAAAAGCCATCCTCGACAATTAACTTACGCATCATCGCGTCTGTCGCCGCTTCACCGACGAACGCGTAATGTGTCTCGATCAGGATCAGACGCACTCCGGTCAGATCGGCCTGCGCAAAAAGGTCTACCTCTCCGCCTTCGATATCGCAGATCAATACGTTGGCGCCGCTGCGCGCGAGTTCGTCCTCAAGGCAGAACGTTGGGATGTCCAATGTTTTAACGAGCGCAGCGGGATCGCTGGGCGCAACGAGCCGAGACGCCCAAAATGCTTTGTCCACGTAAAAGGCAGCCGTTGCGCCGGGAACGAACCGCCGTCGGTTTACCAGAACCCCGCAATGGGCAGAGATGGGAAGGTCATTGCGGCGGAAATTTGCGAGAGCGTCGGCGAGGATGTCGGGATTGGCGTCGAAGGTCGTCACGTTCTCAGATCTGACCATCCGCGCGGCAGTCATTGCAACGATCCCAATCGCGGTGCCAACCTCGAGAACCCGGTCGCCGGCGCTGAGAAACTGCAGCGCGAGTTGACGCTCACGCTTTTCGTAAGCGCCGGAGCGCAACTGTCGACGTATCTCCGGGGCATAATTCGCGCCGTCGACAAAAACCGTGAACCCGTCGAAATCGACTAGATCTCCTTTCCGCCCATCCGGAACGGCAGCACGCTCCGCTGCGGCGTTCCGATCCGCTTCTTCGAGCCGAAGCCGTTGCTCCGCAGCCGGACGCTCGCCAAAGACGCGGCATTGGCGAAAGTGGAGTACAGCGGCGCCGTTTAGACGCACTCGCACGAACCGGGCGAGGCATTCGCCATCGATTTCGGCCACATAGTTCTGGAACGCTTTCTGTGACGATCGCGTATGGAATGCCGACCAGTTGTTCCCATCCAGAGATCGCAACAGCGAGAAATTTCGGAGCCGCCCCGACAGATCTGACCGGTTGACGATTTCCACTTGGCGAACGAGCACAGGCTCGCCGAGGTCCACCTGCCACCAGGGATAGGCGCTATAGCCAGTGTGAAAAAATGCCGGTGACTCCGCATCGCCGCTGACCGCAATGGCCGCGTCGACGGCGGGATCTGGATCGCTTGACCAACCGCAGGTCGAACTCTGCGTGGCTGGACGATGCAGCGCGAGATTTTCCATGTCGACCTCGATCATCGCCATTGTCGGCGCAACCAGCGCGGAGCGAAGCGGTCTAACGGGTGTTTAGGATTGATCATCATGCGGCGAACGCCATAGCAAAACTGGGCGCTCAGTCCTACAGCGATCCAGAAGAAATCGCGCGAGTGGAGCAGGCCTTTCTTGGGACCTGCCCCATCGTCGTCGTCGCCGGATCAGGCCGGTTACGTGGCGTCCGCGCGACGTTCTCCGTCCGGATTGGAGGCCGGAGGGATTCGGCTTTGTGCGTCAGAGGCCCGCGAGGTAGGAGGTCGGATCGACCGGGGTCTGCCCTTTACGGAGCTCGAAGTGCAGTTGCGGCGAGTTGACGTCGCCGGTCTGGCCGGACTTTGCGATCACTTGCCCCCGCTTGACCGTTTCGCCGCTTTTCACGCTGAGTTCGCCGTTGTTGGCATAGGCGGTGACAAAGCCATTGGGATGGCGGATCAACACCAGATTGCCGTATCCTTTCAGCGCACTACCGGCGTAGGCGACCTTGCCGTCCTCGGCGGCGCGAACCGACGTTCCCTCAGGCACAGCGATGTTTATGCCTTCGTTGCCGCCGGTCTTGAAGCCCTGAATGATGCGTCCGCGGGCGGGCCAGCGGAATTCGGGAGACGCCCCGGCAGCGTCGGCCTGCTTGGAAGTCTCGTCCTTGGCCGGAGCGGACGGCGGAAGCGCGCCGGTCTGAATCATGTCGGCAGTAGGCTTCTTGTGGTCGGTTTTCGACGCGTCGGCCTTGGCGAGCTTTTCCGACTTGGTGGTTTTTTCGGTTAGATCCGACTTCTCGACCTTTGCGGACCGCTCCGTCTTTTCTAGCCTCTTTTCGGACTTGGGATGGTCACTTTTCGCCTCACGTTGGTCTTTGTCCTCGCGGTCGGCCTTGGCCTCGCGATCCCCCTTGCTCTCATGGCCAGACTTCCCGTCCTCCTTATCGAGCTTGGCGGACTTGTGATGCTTCTTGCCGCCGTCCGAATCGTCGGCGCTTTCTGAATCGTCCTTCGACTTATGCAGCTTCGACTTGCTCGACTTGCGATCGTCTTCGTCCGCCTCAGCGGTTTTGCGATGCTCCGGCTTTTCATTCTCGACGACCGCATGGCCATGAGCGTTGTAGACCGGAATAATCATATGCATGCCGCCGCTGATCTCGCTCGCCGAGCGGATCCCGTTCGTGCTCAGCAAGGCGGAGGTTGGCACGCCATAACGGCGCGAAAGCGTATCGATATTGTCCGTCTGCCCGACCACGACGGGCGTCCCGCCCACCGCGCTCCAGCCTGTCGCCGGTCCCCCGACCGGAGCGCTCTCCGCCCTGATCCGGCCGGTCGTCTCCGGAGACGACGTCGGCAGCGACGCGACTGAAACGGGGCTGGGATGCGCGGCCGCCGCATAGGTGGAGTTCGCATGCCCGGCTGAGGCGAGCGGCGACCCGGACACCCGGGGCGTCGGCGCGGCGCCGTTCGACGAATTGCTGAATGGATTGGTGAACGGGTTCCCTCCGTCCGCGAACCGCGATGAATCGCTGGAACAGCCCGACAGCCAGACCCCCACAAAACCCGTGATGGCAAAACGGTACATATTTCGCCGAACGGAAAAACTGGCGCACTCAAACATGGGCTAACCTACCCCAACGCAACTCGACACAAGTTCATCTTGGCGCGTTCGAGTTAAGGTAAGGTTTAAGATGAATCTTTTCCTTTGCGGCAGAGATGCGGCAAAGTTTAGAGCACGCGCGCCAAACCCGCGACCAGCGGAATCAGCGTGCGCGCGGGGCCGCGCGCCACCGCTGATATAGAGCCGTCCGCGTCCCGTGTGAGCCGCACGATCCGCTGCTCCCCGGCATCGAGGATCGCCGCCACGAGTACGCCGCCGGGGGCGAGCCTGCGGGTCAGACGCGGCGCGGGCGGCTCGATCAGCGCATGTACGAGGATGCGGTCGTAATACGAGTCAGCAGGCTCGAAATGCAGGCCATCGGCGAAAGCCACGTGCGCATTCGCGACGCCAAACGCGGCGAGCCGTTCTGCAGCTTCGAGCGCAAGCGTCTGGCATCGCTCTAACGACACCACCTCCACAGCGATCTGCGCGATCAACGCCGCCGCGTAGCCCGACCCTGAGCCGATCTCCAGCACCCGCGAATTTGCATTAAGGTCCAGCGCCTCGATCATCGCCGCAACCACAGAGGGTGGCGGCGCCGTCTGCCCGCAACCGATAGGCAGCGCAATGTCGCGCGCCGCGATGTCGCCGTAGCGCTGCGGCACGAAAAGCGAGCGCGGCGTGCGCTCTAACGCGCGCAGCAGGCGCAGGTTAAGCCCGCGAGCGCGCATTCGCAGCGTGAACTGCGCGCGCTCCTCTGCCTCTCGCTCCCTGGCGCCGACAATCATCGACGGATTACCCCGCCGCGAAGATTTCGGCGTAGCGAAGCCGCTCGACCTCGTCGGTGAGATTAAGCTTGAGCGGCGTTACAGAAACCTTGTTGGCCGCCAGCGCTTCCAGATCCGTCCCCTCGCCCGGGGTGTAGCCGCCGCGTTGAAACATCAGCCAGTAATAAGGTATCGAGCGCCCGTCGCGCCGCTCCTCAATACGCATCAGGTCCGGATTGCGTCGGCCCTGGCGCGTAATGACGATCCCCTTCACCTGCTCGGGCGGACACGAGGGAAAATTCACATTGATCAACGTATCCTCGGCCATGCCAGCCTTCAGGATCATTTCGATCACGCGCGGCGCATAGGTCTCGGACGCCTCCCAATGCGGCTTGTCGCGGCCCTCGAGACCGCCATAGGACTGCGACAGCGCGATCGACTTAATGCCGAGCAGCGTACCCTCCATAGCCGCTGCGATCGTGCCGGAATAGGTGACGTCCTCGGCGACGTTCTGCCCGCGATTGACGCCGGACAAGATGAGATCCGGTTTCATGTCGGCGAGGATCTTGCGAACGCCCATGATGACGCAGTCGGTCGGCGTGCCCTGAACTGCGAAATGACGCTCACTGATCTGGCGCAACCGAAGCGGGTTGCTGAGCGACAGCGAATGGGCGACGCCGGACTGGTCGGTCTCCGGCGCAACGACATAAATGTCGTCGGAAAAGGTCCGCGCGATGGTCTCAAGCAGCTTCAAGCCCGGCGCATGAATGCCGTCATCGTTTGTGAGCAGAATACGCATATCGCGGCCTTGACCTTAGCTTGACGCGGAAGGGAGCCTACGCTTGTAGCGCGAGACTATGATTCGCGCGAATGCGATGGCAAGGGGGAGGCAGCGATCTTCGTGACTTCCGCCCTACGCTGTGGAATTGGTTATGTAGCCGACGTGGCGCCGTCCTCAGCCCCTGTCGCTGTGGCTCAGAATACTTGCCGTTGTTTTATAGTCCCACGCTTTA
>JAYTRP010000071.1:0-7085 GCA_043746145.1 Hyphomicrobiales bacterium
TTGTCCAGCGTCTCCGCGGGTTGTTCGCCCGCAAGGTCAGGCGCGGCCGCAGCCACGACTGCGGCGACCTCAGCATCGAAATGGGCCATGTCGGCGCGCATGGTCTCGATGCGATGCGCGGTGTCCTTGAGGTTCTCGCGGGGCAGCGGCACAGCGCTCCAGACGGCGAGCGCCGCCTCGGCTTCCTCCAATCCCGCCCGCGCTTCGAGGCCAACGCCCGCCATGGCGGGCGGCCATTCTGCGGCTCGGTTCGCGAGCGTCGCCGTCTCCTGAGCGAGCGCTGTTTCCGCCTCTCGCGCATCCCTTTGCGCGCGCGCGCGGCTAAGTTGGATCTCGCGGGCGTCCAACCAGACCTTTTGCAGGCCATCGAGATGCGCGCGGGCGACGCGGTGCGCCTCCCCAAAGCTCAGCGAGGCGTCGGCAGGCGCGCCGGCTTCGCGGAGCCACGCGAGCAGCGACGCCCGCGCGGCTTCCAACTTTTCCGCCAGCGCGTCGAGGCGAGCGCGGCGCTTGTGGCTCTCACTGTCGCGCGCAATCAGCGCGAGCGCACGCGTGCGCCACGTCATCATTTGCGCGGGAGAACTCACAGCCAGCCCGCTCGGCGCCCACAGCGCGATATGCGCCGCCAGCGTCGCCTTCGCGGCGGCTTGCGCCTGAGCGAATTCCGCTTCGGCCCGGGTGAGTTCCTCACGTCGGGACGCGGCTTCCTCGCGCGCCGCCTGCAGCCGGGTAGCGCGTTCGCTGCCGTCGAGCACGGCCTCGACCGTCGCGTCGGCGGCGAGCGAGAGCGCGCGCGCATCCGCCAAGCGCTCATCCCGTTCGGCAGCATCAGCATCGAGCGACAGGGCTAGCTGGTCGAACGACCGCTCGCGACGGGTCCGCGCCGCCTCCCAATCGGCCCGGGTGGCGCCGCTCCCCGCGCCTTCGCGGCGAATGAGCGCGGTTTCGGCGGTATCCAGCGCCCGTCGCGCAGCCGCGCGTTTCTGCTCGGCGGCCTTGAGCGCTTCGCCCGTGCGATCCCCTGCGACGGCCGCGGCGGCGAGGCTCGCCTCGTCGGGCAGCGGCAGACGCGCAAGCCTGTCGATCTCGCCGGGTTGGGGATCGAGCGCTACGACTTCGGCGGCCAGCGTGCGAGCCTCCACGGCGGCTGTGGCGCGTTCTTGCCGCAGCGCATCCGTTTCGGCGACAGCGTCGGCGAACGTGGCGAGGCGGTGCTTGAACGGCTCGGGATCGACGGCCGGACTACTCGTCTCGCCCAGCTTCTCGCGTTCCGCAAAGGCCGTATCGCGGCGCGCCGCGGCGTCGTTGCGCTTCTCCTCGGCGCGTCGACGGGCGGCGATCAAACTGCGAGCGCGGGCAATCGCGGAATCGGTCGGCGCGGCGACCAACAGCGCCTCATGGTTGGCAAGGCCCAACCGCCGCGCAAAATCGTCGAGCTGGTTCTCAGCTTGCCGGCGGGCTTCCATGCGGCGCGGCAGGTCTTCGGCCGCCTTGCGAACGGCGCCGAGTTGTTGGACCAGCGCGTCGATCGCCTCGCCTTTGGCCAGCAGAGCCGCATCGACCCCGAGCGCGCCAATCGCCGCTTCGTCGCGCGCATCTTCCGCCGCAAGCCGATCAATCTCCGCGCGCAACCCACGATCCGCGTCGAGCGCCCCGCGCGCCTCCGTCAGCGCCTCGTTAGAAAACGCGGGGAGGCCGGCGAGCCCCTCGCGTTCGCGCGCCAGCGCATCGAGCCGCGCGAGCTTGGCTCCCGTTCGTCGCGCGCGATGCCGACGCGCCAGCGATTTGCCGGTATCCTCGTGCAGCCCCTTAAGTTCGATCTCTTTCGCCTGCGCTTCGCGCAAGCTCGCCTCCGCCGCTTCCAGCGCATTGGCGGTGACGACCGCATCGCGCAGTTTCTTCTCCGCCTCGTCGTAGCGGTCGAGCGCGAGATAAAATGGCTTGGCGCCCGAGCGGCGCGGCGTGAACAGCGCGTCCGCCTCGGCGCCGAGCGTTTCGCGTAAGCGGGACAGCGCGCTTAGCGAGGCCGAGCCCGCGGCCAGCGTTTCCGCAAGGCCGCCGCCTGCGCGCAATAGCGTCTCGCCGCCCTCGCGCAGCGCCTTCGCGGTGAGGCCGAATTCGCTCTCGAACGTCTTGCGGTCAATCGCGCCGAGCATGCGCCTCAGCCGGTCTTCGGCGATCGGCTTGTCCGAGGAATCGAGCAGCGTGTCCTTGTTGCCCTTGCGGCGGCGAAACGCGAGTTCGGCCCCGTCGGCGAGCCGGAACGCGCCGCCGACGCGCAACAGCCGCTGGTCGTAGAGAAAACCGTAGGACGTGTCGCGATTGAATCCGAACAGCAGATCGCCGATCGCCGAAAGCGTCGTCGTCTTGCCGGATTCGTTGGCGCCCAGCACTACGTGCAGCCCTGCATCGGCGCGCAACGTCAGCGCGCGATCGGCGAAGCGGCCATAGGGCGCGAGATCGAGCCGGGTGAGCCTCACGCGCGTTGCCCGCTGAGGAAATCGCGCGCCATCGCCGCGCGCGCCTTTGGATCGCCGCCGTCGAGTTCACCGCGCCAGTCGCGCGGCAGTTTTTCGATGACCGAAGCGACGATCTCGGCGACTACACCCTCGAAATCGGGATCATCCGCGGCAGCGGCGACCAGCGCATCGACGTCGAGCCCATCGTACACCGAGATAGCCTCGCTGCGCGCCGGGCGGGTCGCCACGCGCAGCCGCTCGACCCAGCAATCCGCCGCCACCGCAAACCCGCGCGCCCGCGCGTCGCCTTCCAGCGTCTCGCGGCCTGCGACCAATCTGATATGGGCCGGCGTCTCGCCGGTCAGCGTCAGGCGCACCGCGAGGGGTCGTCCGCCGGCGGATTCATGCGCATGGGCGAGCGCCTCGGCGATGCGAGCGAGCGCGCCGTCCTCGTCCGTGACGCCTGTGACATCGACTTGCTCATGCGCCCAGCGCGCGACATCAAGAGCGATCGGCTCGACGGCGACGATGCGTCCGTCCTCGACCGTTACGCGCATCGCGCCCTTCGGCCCTGTCTCGCGCGTGTGGCGTCCCTGCAGATTGCCGGGATAAACGATCCAGGGATCGCGCAAGACGATTTCGGCGGTGTGAATATGGCCGAGCGCCCAGTAATCATAACCAAAGCGGGCGAGGTCCTGTGTCGTGCAAGGCGCGTAGGGGTCGTGGCCGCGCACGCCGTCGAGCCCGGTATGCAACAGGCCGATGTTCAACCAGCCTTCGCGACGCGCGGGATATCCCGAAAGGAAATCCACCGGCGCCTCGCGATCGGGAAAGCTGCGGCCATGCAACGCCACTTGCAAAGGCTCGATCAGCCGCGTCTGCGCTTTGCGCGCGTCGAACACATGCGTGCTGTCGGGGTAGGGCAGGTTGCGCGAGATCACGCTGGCGGCGTCGTGGTTGCCCTTGATCAGGAACGTGGGAACACCGGCGCGATGCAAATGCCCGAGCTGGCGCGCGAAGAACAACCCGGTCGAAACGTCCTTCCAGTCGCCGTCGAACACATCGCCCGCGACGATCAGGAATTTAGCCCCGCTCTCGATCGTTTCTTTCACCAGCGCTTCGGCGGCGCCGCGATTGGCGCGCGCGAACAGCGCGGCGATGGCGGGGTCCTTGGCGCCCAGGCTGGCGAGCGGGCTGTCTATGTGCAGATCGGCGGCATGGATGAACTGGTATCGCATGGGCGGACATTTATAGTCCCGCGGGGCGATTGGAAAATGCGCGAGGCGTTAAAGCGCGATCTTTCCACAGGGGCCGCGCTTGCTCCGCGGGGCGCCCGGGCCTATGCAAACGCGTTTCGCGAGCCGACCAAGGTGGTCCCATGCCCAATCTCGTCATCCCCGATCTCGCCGACAAGACAGTCCTCATCACCGGCGCCTCCACCGGCATCGGCGCGGCTTTGGCGCGCGCCTTTGCAGCCCAAGGCGCCAAGGTCGCGATCAACTATCATTCGAGCGAAGGGCCAGCGCGAGAGTTGCTGGCCGAAATCGAGGCCAAGGGCGGCCACGCCTTGCTGGTCAAGGGCGACGTCACCAATCCAGGCGATTGCGAGGCGATCGTCGCGAAAACCGCCGAGCGGTTCGGCGGGATCGACGGGCTCATCAACAATGCCGGATTGATGCTTGGCCGCGTGCCCTCGCTCGACGCCGACGACGCGCATATCAGCGCGGTGATCGACCTCAACGTGCGCTCGGTGATCTCGGTCACGCGCGCGGCCCGTCCGTGGTTGGCCAAGCGCGGCGGCTTTGTCATCAACACGACCTCGATCGCCGCGCGCAATGGCGGCGGCGGCGGCGCGGTGCTTTACGCCGCCGCGAAGGGGTTCGTTTCGACGCTGACGCGCGGTCAGGCCAAAGAGTTGATTGGCGAGAAAATCCGCGTCAACGCGGTCGCGCCCGGCGTGATCGCGACGGCGTTCCACGATCGCTACAGCGACGACGCGGCGATGGAAGCGATGCGCAAGACCGTGCCGATGGGGCGTGTGGGAACCGCCGAGGATTGCATGGGAGCGTATCTGTTCCTCGCCTCCGAGTCGTTGTCGGGGTATGTGATCGGACAGATTCTCGAGGTTAACGGCGGTCAGTTGATGCCTTGAGGGGCGGCGGGGCGGGGCTGAATTTGAGCAGTTCGTTTCAGTTCGCGAGGAAGATCTCGTGACATTGGTATGACTATAATGCTCCTATCAACATTGACCAGACTATAAGTGCGGGTTCGCGCCGAAAGCCTTTGCCCGTCTAAACGCGATTCGATCACTGCCGTTCGCGTCCGACGCCACCGCGCCTCAGGCACTATTCGCTCCTGAGCCATCTAAGTCGGGATACTTTCAAATATAGAGCATGAAATGAGAACCGAATAGCCACGAGAGTTATCGGCAAGGATAAAAAAGTTTTCATCCATGTCCTTTGAATTAAAGATTCAGTCTCTAGATGCCGAACAAACTGTATCTAAATTCAACGGACATGCGGTAATTACCCCAATTGGAATTGATCCGGATGAAAGTTGTTATTACACACTGACGCTCGCACTTGAGCCGATCGCGGGAGTCGATGTTTTAGAGGTGATTTTCTTCGTCACAGAAAATCACGTTTTTTTTGATCACGAAGAATCACTAAACTGTTTTTCGGGCCAGCAAACGCACTATATCCGTCGCGCTCAAAGGTCCGAGATCTTGGACCTTTTGCTGAGGAATATAGCCATTTTAGTTGAATTGTCCAAAGCAGACACCATTGTGATGCACGCCCCTGACGATCTTCCGCCTAAGGCGCTAGTGAAATATGAGAAGATTTGCACCCGATTTACGGAACTGGGGTATGCTGTGGAATGGCTTCCGCGACTGGTCGGGACGCGCACTTGGCGTTTTGACCGACTGACTTTACTTTGGGCGTAGAGTAGGAGAGTAGAGAATGAAAAAGCTAGACCCCCGCCTCTCCTTGACCGCAAAAGCTCGGGCTGAAGCTCTCGCGAGCGAACTAGCGCAGGAACCTAAGGTACAAAAGGTTCGCGCGGCAGCGCGCGAGGCGCTAGTTAGGCGACAGCGCGATCTGGCGCGGCCCCGTCGCATGTCAGCGTAAGCGACCTCAGCCCACCTAATCGCCGTGCGATCGTCTCCCCTTTGCCGTCCTTGCGGGCGCCTTGGCCCTACTAAGGGTAGCGTCGGAACCTTCTAAATCCCTCGCCTCCAAGCCTTCGCCAGCCCCCGAGCTCAACGCCGCCCCGTCGACCCCTTAACCGCTGCCGCCCGCCTCACCCCCGCCAGCCCATGGCTGGTCTTGTGCCAATGAAACGGCCTTCGCGCGAGTTCGATCAGGCCGACCCAGGTCGCGAGGAAGATCAGCGCGTAATAAGCGGGCAGCGTCAGCAGCGCGAACCTCGCGCCCGACATCTTGCGTCGACGCATCGCGACCCAGGCGGGAATGATCACGGTCTGCGCGCCCAGGAGCGCCAGGATGTAGGTGACGACGTCGGAAAAGCGCGACACCGGCGTCGGGTCGAACAATTCGAACGCGCCCCTGAGCAGCGCATCGATCAGCAACGGAGGCCCGAACAGGCCGGTGATCACAGGGCCGCCGATCAGCAACAGCGCGCTTAGCGCGTGACGCAGGCCCAGTTCGCGCACCAGCCGCACCGGTCGGCGTGTGTGCACGATCAGCGTCTGCATCCAGCCCTTCTGCCAGCGCGTGCGCTGCCGGAACCAGTTGCCGAGATCGTTCGGCGCCTCTTCCGCCGTGTCCGAGACGAGAGCGCCGACCTTCGCTCCAAATCGCGCCAGACGGATGCCGAGATCGGCGTCCTCCGTGACGTTCCACGCGTCCCATCCGCCGACGCGTCGCAGCACGCGCGTGCGGAAATGGTTCGACGTGCCGCCAAGCGCGATCGGCAACGCGAGTGCGGCGAGGCCGGGGTTTACGATATCGAACAGCGCAGCATATTCGATCGCGAACATCTGGCTCAACCAACCGTCGCCTGCGTTGGCGATCGTCAGTCTCGCCTGCAACGCATCGATCTCTGGATCGGCGGCGAAGCGCGCGGCGGCGAGCCGTAACTGGTCGCGGTCGGGCTCGTCCTCCGCGTCATAGACGACGAGATAGTCGCCGCGCGTCACCGCGAGCGCCATGTTCAGCGCACGCGGTTTGGTGAGCGGGAGCCCTGGCGGAGCGACGATCACGTCGTAGCGGGGCGGCAGCCGCAGCGCGGCGAGCGCGGTCAGCGTTTCCTGGTCGCCAAGCTCAATCACGATCTTGATGTCGAGCTTGGCATGGGGATAATCCGGTATTATGTCGCAACCGCACCAATCAACGATTTCAGTGGGTTAACCCAAATATCAGCCATGTGTTATTAGCGTGGCCGGCATACGTTATTCGCAGATGCGAATCAGTTGCGTTGTGCAGATCGCGTTGGTAGAAGATGGATAACCAAAGGAGAATATCAACGTGCGAGCGATTTCTGGTATTCTCAAAACTGCCGTCGAAAGCGTAGAGGCATTGATTGACGAAGCCTATCACGCGGGCCTCGTTGATGGACGGCAAGAAGCTCAAGAAGAGCTAGCTTCATTTATAAATGGCTTATCCA
>JAYTRP010000072.1:0-2226 GCA_043746145.1 Hyphomicrobiales bacterium
GTCGCGCAAAAATTATTCGATCGATGCAGGGATGTATCCGCTCGGCTCCTGCACGATGAAGCACAATCCACGCCTCAACGAAAAGATGGCGCGTTTGCCGGGCTTTGCCGACATCCATCCGCTACAACCGACCTCGACGGTCCAGGGTGCGCTCGAACTGATTCGCACCTTGGCCGGCTTTCTCATGACGATGACAGGCATGAGCGCCGTCGCGATGCAGCCAAAGGCCGGCGCGCATGGCGAACTTTGCGGCATGATGGCGATCAAGGCGGCAATCGCGGCCAGCGGCGAGGCGGCGACGCGCAAGGTCGTGCTGGTGCCCGACAGTGCGCATGGCACCAATCCGGCAACCGCTGCGCTGATTGGATTCACCGTCCGCTCGGTTCCCGCGCAAGCCGATGGCACGGTTTCGGCCGCGGCGGTGCGCGCAGCGCTTGGTCCGGACGTCGCAGCGATCATGCTGACCAATCCGAACACTTGCGGGCTGTTCGAGCGCGAAATCGTCGAGATCGCGGCGGCGATGCACGAAGCCGGCGCTTATTTTTATTGCGATGGCGCCAATTTCAACGCGATCGTCGGCAAAGCGCGGCCGGGCGATCTCGGCGTCGACGCCATGCACATCAACTTGCACAAGACTTTCTCGACGCCCCATGGGGGCGGCGGTCCGGGCGCCGGGCCGGTCGTGCTTTCCCAACGGCTCGCGCCTTTTGCGCCTGTCCCCTACGTCGTGGCCCGCGCTGGCGTTCTCGAATTGGTTGAACATTCCCAGGGTGAGGCATTCGGCCGCATGAGCGCGTTCCATGGACAGATGGGCATGTTCGTGCGCGCGCTGGCGTTCATTCTCTCGCATGGATCGGACGGATTGCGTCAGGCGAGCGAAGACGCCGTGCTATCGGCCAATTACATTCGCGTGACGCTGAGCGACCTGATGAGCGCGCCATTCGGCGACCGGCCCTGCATGCACGAGGCGCTGTTCGACGATGCGTGGTTGAAAGATACGGGGATCACCACTTTGGACTTCGCCAAAGCGATGATTGACGAGGGTTTCCATCCCATGACGGTCTATTTTCCGCTCGTCGTGCATGGGGCGATGCTGATCGAGCCGACCGAATCGGAGTCGAAGGCGAGTCTCGATCTATTCATCATGACGCTTCGCGATCTCGCGATGAGTGCGCAACGAGGCGAAAAGGAGCGATTCCTTTCCGCGCCGACGCTGGCGCCGAGACGGCGGCTCGACGAGACCCGCGCCGCGCGTCAGCCCGTGCTGCGCTGGAGCAAGCCGGCAGCTTGGAGGCCGGATTGAAAATGATGGGTTCACGCCGTTTATGCAGGTAGCCGAATTTTTAAAATAAGCGATGCGCATAACAGCTAGGCTTCAGGCTTTAATTCATCAAATTCCGTCAACAACGATCGTTTAAACTCTCCGAGGGATAAGATAAGGTGGATCGCCATGGCGCACGCCGCACTAAAGCGACCGGATATCCCGTTCAATAAGGCCATTTTTAAATGGGCTCGTGAGCGAAATAGGCGGAGCTATGAGGAGGCGGCGAAAAGAGTCGGTGTGACACCCCAAAAGATTGTAGAGTGGGAGGACGAATCCAGACCCGCTAAGCCAACGATTTCGCAGGCTCGAAAACTTGCTGGTATATACGACCGACCCTTTCTTGAGTTTTTTTCAAAGCACATTCCCGATCTAGCCGAGCCGGAACTTGTTCCGGATTTTCGTATGCGTCGTGACGCAACCTTGGACGAAGTTGGTAGTCTTCTTCAAATTCAATCATGGGCGGAGGCGCATCGTCTTAATGCTATTGACCTGTTCGAAATTTTGGGAGATGCGCCGCCAACATTTCCGAAGTCGCTTTACGGGGATCTAAACACGGACGCGAGTCTTGCCGCTACTGCTGCTCGATCCACCCTCAATTTCCCAATCGACGAACAAACAAAACTTAAATCGGCGGACCGAGAAAAGCTGCCCAATATAGTTCGCAAGAAATTTGAGGGCGGTGGAATTATCGTGCTCAAGAGCAGCGATTTGGAAAAGCTCGACGCGCGCGGTCTCTGCATATTCGCGGATCCCTTGCCTGTTATAGTATTTGGCAACGAGGCGCCGGGGGCTCAGGCATTTACACTCGCTCACGAACTTGGGCACATCATTCTGCGACAAAGCGCCATCAGCGGCGCGCCCCTTCCACGCAATTTCGTAGGAACTGGGGCGGCGGTGGAGAC
>JAYTRP010000073.1:0-20334 GCA_043746145.1 Hyphomicrobiales bacterium
CCCTTGCGACGAAGCAACCCAGGAGGACGTAAGACGCCAGCCGTTTCGACAGAGGCCCCACGCGCGTACTTTTCCAACCATGGCCCCTGCCGCTCCTGGGTTGCTTCGTCGCAAGGGCTCCTCGCAATGACGGCGGGAGCAGCTCTCAAGTACTCTCCTATGGCGGGCGCTTGAACCAATCAAACCGCGCCCATCAAATTCGAAACAACTTTTCGGTGTTGCTTGAAAACATCTTCGTCTGCTCGTCTTTGGTAAAATTCGCGATGATCGCGGCATAGGCGTTGATCACATCGGGATACGAGCTGAACATGCGATCGACTGGCCAGTTGCTGCCGAATACGACGCGATCGACGCCGAACGCCTCGATGCACCCCAGCACCCAGGGCCGCAACGAATCGACGCTCCACAGCCGGTCCATCATGCCGAGGCCGGAAATTTTCATGACGACATTCTCGGCCCTGGCCAAGGCGCGCATCGCGACTGACCAGCGCTTGAAATAGGCGTCGTCGCGGGCTTCGGGGATCGCGCAATGATCGACGCAGATCATAATGTCAGGGAAGGCGGCGGCAAGATCGAGGAGATCGTCGAAATGTTGGATGCGCGTGTCGATGCAGGAAACGAGGTTATGACGCTTCATGAACGCGAAGCCTGCACGCCACGCGGAATCGACGAGATAACGGCCGTCGCCGAAATCGCGGATGCCTCGGACGTTAGCGAATTGCATATGCCGCTCTAGCACCGCCTCCGCGTCGGCTCGCGCCAGATGACATTCGGCGACAATGCCTTGGGGGAAGCCGGTCTTGTCCGCGAAAGCCTGCAGCCACTTTGTTTCGTTGACGGGATCGGGAACGCCGAGCGCGGCCTGAACGTGGATCGCCTTCTTGACGTTGCAAAAGCGGACCTCGGCGAGATAATCCTCGATCCAATAATGCTGGGCTTTCAACACGTCGATGTCGCCGAGAAAGCCGTGGACCGCGTCGCGCTCCAACCAGGAATAGCGTAACTCCGGACGCTTCAGGTCGTGGAGATGAAAATGGGTGTCGACGAAAGGTATGTCTGCCATCGCGGCGCTGTTTCGACTGGCGGTGCGGAATCGCGGCGCTGTCGAAATCCTCCCCTAGATGCGCGTGAAGCGCGTTGCGTCGTCGGAACATGCAAGCGACCGTTCCGTTGCGCCCATGAATAACGGGCCGCCTCCAACGACGCAAGCCGATTTGTCCGTGAAGCCACTGGCCTAAGAAATATTGGACGGTTGCGCCGTCGCAATAGCCCTGTCGCGTCGTTGCCCGGCGCTGATCGGGTTTCTTTTGTCGGAGGAAACTGCTTACATAACGCAACAAGCCATGATTCACCGGCGGCCTCGTGACCTGGTGACGATAAGGGGAGGAGAGATTGAAGAAACCGATCCAGGTTTGCGCGGTCGGCCTTGGCCACCCCGAGGGTCCGTTTGTGCTCGACGACGGGCGCGTCATCTACGCAAATACCTATGCGAGCGCGATCGGCGTCTGGGATCCCAAGACCGGCAAGGCGGGCGCTTACGCCAAAGTGGGCGGCGGTCCGAACGCCTGCGTGCTGGGCGCCGATGGCTTTGTCTATTCGACGCAGACGCCGAACGTCGGCGCATGGACCGCGCCAATCTATCGTCCGCCCTCGATTCAAAAGACCAGCCCGACGGGAGAGGTCAGCGTCCTCGTCACCGAGGCGGATGGGTTGAAGTTCGACGGGCCGAACGATCTCGCATTCGGGGCGGATGGGCGGCTCTATTTCACGGACTCTGGCGATTGGGCGCCGGAGACCAAGCCGCATCCGGGCCGCATCATCGTCGTCGAGACAAACGGCGTGGCGCGCATTCTCGAGGAACTCGCTTACGTCTACCCCAACGGCATCGTCGCAGAACCCGATGGCTCGATCGTATGGGTCGAATCCTACACGATGAAGGTCGTTCGACGAACGCCCGACGGCCGTAAGCAGGTCATCCACGAGATGCCCGAAGGACACATTCCCGATGGGCTGAAGATCGACGTCGAAGGCAATTTCTGGATTACCGCCGTTGCCGCCGGCGGCGTCGACATCATCGACCGCAACGGCAAGCCGCTGGATTTTCTCGAAACCGGCGGCACGATCCTTAATTGCGCGTTCGGCGGGGGCGGCGCGCTCTATTGCTGCGACATGGGCCCCTACGATGTCACGGGCGCCGCGATGACGGGGCGGCTTATCAAAGTCGACGTCGGCGTCGAGGGCAGGGCGCCGTTTCGCGGCGCGATTGGAGAGGCGCGTAAATCATGAAGATCGCCAAGGTTGAGGCCATCCCGGTCAGCTATCCCGAGCCGAACGATTTTAACGCGCTCCGCCACCTGTGCCTCGCCAAGATAACGGCGGACGATGGACAGGTGGGCTGGGGCGAGTCGATCACGCAATTCCCCGAGGCGAATTTTGCCGTGAAAGCGCTGATCGAGGGCATGGCGCCGAACCTGATCGGCAAGGACCCGGTCCAGACCGAAACTCTCTGGCGGCAGAACAAGCAGCAGGCCTGGTGGTACGGCTACCACGGCGGCATCGCCTCCTATGCGGTCGCCGCGATCGACATCGCGCTGTGGGATCTCAAAGGCAAGGCGCTGGGGAAGAGCGTGCTCGATCTGCTCGGCGGCCCCGCCCATGAGCGCCTGCCGGCGATCGCCTCCTGCCACGCCCATTATGAATCGATCCCTGAGATGGCGGAGGAAACCGCCGAATGGGTCTCGACGGGCCTGCAAGGGCTCAAGACCGGCTTTGGCAAGCGCGGCGGCGCTCGGCTCGGCTACGACCACAACCGCGACGTAGCCTACGTCAAGGCCATGCGCGAGGTGCTCGGCGACAAGATGCTGATGATCGACAATGGCATCGCCATCAAATGGGACGTCACCGACGCCGTGCGGCGCGCCAGAGCGATGGAAGAGTATAATCTCGCCTGGATCGAGGAGCCGCTCGGCGCCTGGGATCCCGAGGGCTACGCCAATCTGCGAGCCAAGACCACTACGCGAATTGCTTATGGCGAAAGGGAGTGGACGCTCGAGCAGTTCGAGCGCGTGCTGGCGACCGGAACCGTCGACGTGGTCGGCGTCGATCCCGGCCGCGCGGAGGGGATAACCGGTTTCAAGCGGATCGCCGAGCGTTGCGAGTTCTATCGGCGGCAGGCCAACGCGCATGCGTGGTCGTCGGCAATTGTCTCGGCGGCCAGTCTGGCGATCTCGTTTAACTCGCCCGCCTGCAAACTGTTCGAGCTGAAACCGCTGCGTAATCCGATGCAGCACGATCTGGTGACCAAGCCGTTCGAGCATGTCGACGGATGGATCTATCCGCCGACCGGCCCTGGCCTTGGGATAGAAGTGATCGAATCCGTCGTCGACGGGTTCCGCAGTGAAAAAGTCCTGTCGCGATAGAGGAGTGGGATGAGTGGCTCGGTCATCGCCTGGCTTGCGATGACGGCGGTGTGCATCTGCAAGGCGTTCAATCGAAAACTGTGTGAAATCAATCGGCAAACAAGCCGAAATTTGGGAGGGAAAAAAGTGAAATCATCTCTGAACTTCGGGGTCGCCTCATTCGTGTTCGCCACCGCGTTAGGGGCGACACTAGCTGTCGCTGACGACAGTCAGTCGCAAGTTCCTAAGTCGGGCGAGAAGGTCGCTGGGGCGCCTTTCGAGGTCAAGCGCGATTGGGGGACGTTCAAGCTCGCGGACCGGATCGCGGCCAAGGTGAAGGCGGGCGAGACGGTCAACTATGTCTTCTCCTACCAAGCCTCCGGCATTCCGCTGTTCTCGCCGCAATACGCAGCGGGTTTCGCCAGCGGTTGCAAGGCTGGCGCCGCGATCTATCCCATGGATTGCGCTTCGATCGCCCCCGTCCAGAACGACCCCAATCAACAAGTCTCGCAGATCGAGGCGAAGCTCGCCGCCGGCGAGATCGACTGCATCTCGATCGAACCGACAACCTCCGACTCGACTACGGCGATCGTCAACAAACTCATGAGCCAGGGAATCCCGGTGTTCACCGTCGGCGTCACGTCGCGCGGGCATGAATTCACCAACTTTACCCAGACGCCGCAACTCGAGGGGGAAGCCGCAGGCAGAATCGTGCTCGATTGGATGAAGGCCAACAACAAGGATCTCAAAGTGTTCGCGGTGTCCGGTGGCGATCCGACGCAGTTCTGGGCTCAGGGTCGCATGAAGGGATTTCACGAGGCGATCGCCAAGGCGGTTCCCGACGCAAAATTTGTCACCACCGAGACCAACGGGCTCAACGTCAGCTACGATCCGGGTCAGACTTACGACACTTACCGCACTTTTCTCTCCGCAAACCCCGATGTTCAGTTCATTCAGAACGTCGACATCGGCGCCGAGCACGCCAACCGCGCAATTGGCAGCCTGAATAAGGTGGGTCAGGTTTATACGGTCGGATGGAACGTCTCTAAAGGCCAACTCGCCGGCATCGAAAAGGGCATACAGGTGGCCGCGCTGGACCAACGCTGGCCGGATCAGGCGGCGTTCGGCGGCCCGGCCTGCGCGGCGTTTCTGAAAAATGGCGAGGTGTTGCCGAATACGCAGACGCTGTTGCCGGTGATGAAGGATCAAGTCGCCGCGGCTGGCGCGGAACTCGACCGGATCATGAACCAGAAGTGACGTGAGCCAAGCCGGGTTTTTGCTTGCGAGCCCCGGCTGTTGGCGTTCGCTCCCTGCGCCCTCGTATTCCCTGAGGACGCAGGGCTCGAGCAGACAAATACATTTTGACTAGAGAGGCCCCATGACCAGCGTCGACACCCCCAGCTCGGCCGCGAGCCCCAACGTCTCCAGCGCTGGACAAGCGACGTTCGACGTGGCGCTGCGCATGGGTGGGCTAATACTCGCGATCCTGCTAGTCGCGCTGTTCATGTTCATCGTGAAGCCGAAGTCGTTCAACCTCGACGTCGGCATTTCCATTCTCCGCGCCATGAGTTCGGTCGCGATCATGTCGCTCGGACTCACCCTCGTCATCGTGGTTGGCGAGATCGACCTCTCGTTTGGCGCGATGTACGGCCTTGGCGCCAACTCGCTGGCCGTGATGTGGATCGTGCTCGGCATCCCGATCTATGCGGCGCTGCCGTTGGCGATCGTGGTCGGCGCGCTGGTTGGATTGTTCAACGGCGCCCTTGTCACCGGGCTGCGCATCCCCTCGTTCATCGTCACGCTCGGCAGCTATAATCTCATCTACGGGATCTCCCTCTGGATCACCAAGACCTCGACATTCAACCCGGTCTATCCGCCGCCGGGATCGGAGATTCCGTCCGACCAACTCGATTTCTTCACCAACCTGACCGCGAGTTTTGGAACCCATCCGATCTCGTTGGAAGTGGTTTGGATGATTGGGCTTGCGTTCATCGTCGGTTACCTGCTGCACCGGACGCTGTTTGGTTTCCGCCTGATGGCGATCGGCGGCAATCCCGTGGCGGCTCAACTCGCCCGCTTGCCCGTGACGCGCTACAAGATAGTCGCCTTCGTCATCTGCGGGATGCTCTCGGCGATTGCCGGCATCCTCGATTTTTCGTTCATTCAGACGGCGCAGCCCAACATCGGCCTCTCTTTCACGTTCCCGGTTTTCGCGGCCGTGATCATCGGCGGCGCCAGTCTGTCAGGCGGCAAGGGGACGATCATCGGCGCGATGAGCGGGGCTTTGCTGCTGGCGGAACTTCAGCAAGGACTGGCGCTGCTAACCCCGGGGCCGCAGGTGCAGCAACTCTTCCTTGGTTTCGTGACGATCGGCGCCGTGGCGCTCGATCTGCTGCTGACTAATATCCGCAAGCGCAGAGCGGCATGAACGGCGACGGCATGAACGGCGCTGGAATAAACGGCGCTGGCATCCGGCTGCAAGGCCTCGCCAAGCGCTACGGCGCGACCATAGCTTTGGCTGGCCTCGATCTCGATTTGCGGCCCGGCGAAGTGCTTGGAATCGCCGGCCCCAATGGCGCCGGCAAGAGCACACTCATACGCATTATCGCAGGCGAGGAGCGGGCCGACGAAGGCGAACTGACCTTTGAAGGCAGGCCATGGTCGCCAACGGCGGACTGGCGGGCGGTGGCCGTGGTTCATCAGGAGCCGCAGCTTTTTCCCAATCTGACCGTCGCGCAAAATATTCTGGTTGGCCGCGAGGGCGTTCGTGCGGGCCGCCCCCGGTTGGGCGAAGCGGACGCGAAGGTGATGCAAGCCTTCGGCATCGATAAATTCGCTGGTCGTCTGCTCGCCGATTGTACGCTGGCGACCCAGCAACGCACCGAGATCGCGCGCGCCGTGGCGCGCCAGGCGCGCGTGTTCTTGTTCGACGAACCAAATTCCGCGCTGACCGACGAAGAGTCCGACGAACTCTTTCGGGAAATGCACAAGCTCGCGGCCAGTGGCCGCGTGGTGCTTTTAGTGACACACCGCCTGGGCGACCTTGTCAGACACGCGACGCGCGTCGCGGTGATCCGCGACGGACGCGTTCGCGCGATCCTGGAAGGCGAGACGTTGAGCGAGGACGCCATCGCCCGGCAACTCGTCGTCGATAGCGGCGTCGACGCCGCCGCGCGGGGCGAGAGGGCGCCGCCCGCATCGAGCGACGCGCTGCTGAGCGTCGCGAATTGGACGCACGGCAAGGCGTTCCAGGACATCACGCTGAGTGTCGCGGCGGGACAGATCGTCGCGTTGATTGGCGTGGAAGGGTCCGGCGCGCGCGAGTTATTGCGCTCGCTCGCCGGACTGGAGACTTGTTCGGGGCGTCTCGAAATCGCCGGCCAGGGCGGCGTGGCGGCGCGGCGGCTCAGCGCCTATGTCCCGGCGACCCGCATGTTCAGTCTCTACAGCAACTTTTCGGTCGGCGAGAATCTGGTGGTTCGTCTGGGCCGACCGGAGATCGCCGGTTTTGGTTGGACGCTGAACAAGAAGCTGATGCGACGCCTCGCCGCCTCAGCCGTCAAGCGCTTCTCGATCAAGACGGGGAATATTTCGCAAGGCATACGTTCGCTATCGGGCGGCAATCAGCAGAAGGTCGCAATCGCCCAGGCGCTAGCCTGCAAGCCGCGCGTGTTGTTGCTGGAGGAGCCGACGCGCGGCGTCGACATTCAAAGCAAGCGCGAAATTTATCGGCTGCTGCGCGATTTCGCCGACGCGGGCAATGTCGTCATCATCTTCGCCACGGAAGTGCTTGAAGTCTACGAAGCGGCGGACTTTGCCCGCGTCGTTTCGGACGGTGGATTGTCGGCTCCGATTTGCGTTCACGACTATAACCACGTCGAAAGTTTCGCCACCGACATCACCCGCCTGGAGCGTCACGGTCGCGAATCCGCTGCGGGGATGACCAATATGGTTCGCACGGGTTGATCGCGGAACATACGGGCCGATATGGGGTCGTGTAAATTCGACAACGGTCGTCCCAATAACGATCGGCGGGCATTATTTCGACGATACACAGAAGCTTAAACGGCGTGGATATTCTGTCGCGGTCGCACCGACCTTTATTGCTAACTTTATTTTGATCAACAGATCGCAAGTTTCCCTGCGTCCGGAGGCCGCCGCCCGGAACCAAGCAATCGTTGAGCGTTGTTCCGGGGTTGGTTGCTAAAGCTTGCCTGGACATTCCCAGTCGATGGCGCAGACGAAGGGCCGGACGACATCCCCTATTCCACGGCTTATGCCGTCAGGGTATCCTGAACCAGGTTTTTGGCCTGATAGCCGCCACGGTGTTCGCCTTTCAGACGGCGGACGGCGCAATGCTGCCCTTCATGACGGATACAGGGCACGCGGGCGCGGGACTTGGCGCGGTCATGATGGCCTATGGCGGCGGCGCTGCGCTTAGTCCCGCCTTAGCGGGCGTGGTGGCGCAGGCTTTCGGCTTCCCGGCGGCGTTTGTCGCGTTAGGCGCGGTCGCGGTTCTCGGGCTGGCGATCTGGATCCTTGGGCTTCGAGCGCAGGCGGGCGAAGCGCACGGCGAATCCTGGCACGCGCCCGCGTCATATCAGGCAAACCGTTGAAGCCGCGCGCTGTAGCCGGCGCGATCGGACCCGCGGCGCCGGCAAAGGCGCTCTCTGGCTTCTTGCTCCTCTACGGCGCGCTGTTTTGCCCCTATGGCACCGAATCGGCGTCCATGCCGCCCTTGTCATCGGGAGCCACGCCTTGAATGACGCGTTTGCTGTGATCAACTGGCGCGCCGCCGGCTATGACAGCGCAACGATTAGCTTCCTGTGGTCGGAATCGGCGC
The DNA here is from genome assembly GCA_043746145.1 of Hyphomicrobiales bacterium. Classification (GTDB taxonomy): domain Bacteria; phylum Pseudomonadota; class Alphaproteobacteria; order Rhizobiales; family Beijerinckiaceae; genus Roseiarcus. The sequence goes on from JAYTRP010000073.1 coordinate 8,242, forward strand.
TGGCCGAGGTTGTCGTGTTTTTCCTGCTCGGACCTTGGCGCGTCGCCCATGTGGGTCCCGCGGGTTGCGCAGGCATTTCGGCGGGGGCTGGCATCCTGCACTGGACGTGATGGGGGCGACGACCTGGATGCCCGCGCTCGTCGGCGTCCAGGCGCTGCACGGCCTGACTTTTGCGCTGATGCATATGGCGGCGATGCCGATCATCGCCAAATCGGCGCCAGAACGTTTGGCGGCGACCGCGCAAACTGTTTATGGCGCGCTTGCGCTTGGTATCGCCTCCGCGACGCTGACCTTTGCATCGGGCTACCTCTACGGGTGGTTCGGCATGCGAGCCTTTTGGCCAATGGCCGTGCTCTGTGCGCTCGTGTTCCCTATAGTCAGCGGCATCCATAGGCTCTGCGTTCCAGCGAGAGATAGCGCCGACCCGAGCTTGGGGGACCGGCGTAGCATCATGCAAGGGTGTAGCGACGCGAACTTTCCATCACGGCGAGCTTTGCCCCGCATGACATTGAGTAAGCCGCCAAGGCTCCTCGCGCCGGTCGATATCTGTGACGTAGACGCGACACGAACTGAAAGCTTCGACTTTCACGCCAAAGATTAGCGCCGGGGTTTGTCGGCTTTCGGCTTCGAGTTCGACCCGATCAAGGTCCGCTCACAAAATGGCGAAGGGGGCGACCAACTTTTACCAGTGTATCTCTACGCCGATTGTTGGAGAAACAGGCAAGCGGAGCAACCCGTATCGGCAGGCCCTAATTTAAAGCGAATATTTTCAAGAACTTCTTTGCGTCCTCGTCATCCGCTGCCGCGACATTGATTGAACCTTGGCGGGTCGCAAGCGTGTTCATCCAGCGCCAATTTGCGGCTTTTGAGCCGTACAAAAATCGTGGTGGACACGCTTGCCGCGCCACGCGCCCAACTAGTGTCCGTTACGCCGGACGTGGACACGAAAACCCGCAACCCTAGCGCCGCGATCATCTCCGGCGCCGCAGCAACTTTGTAACTCTTCTCAATGTTCGGCTACGGCTTGAAGTCGGTTGACACGTCGACGCCTGCCTTAAAGGCAGTGACGGCAGTCTTTATATATTCAGGTGTGACTCCCGGTTGCAGCGTAAAATCGTAGCTGAAGACAAGCGAGCCGTCACCGAGCGTATAAGCGTGCACAAAGTAAATACGATTATTCCAGGCATTTATCCATTTCGTATCGACAGTGGCCTTTCCCAAATTTACGAATATATTAATTCCATTGCAGATATTGGGATTGTCTTGGCTGCACCATATCGGCGCCGCTCCACCAAAAGTAGTGGTGTCATTGGGCCAGAAACGAGTTTGGACCATGTGCGTCGTAGTTTTATCGTCGGCCTTGTTGTCAATGACTTGAGAACTGAAGCCCGCCGCTGTGAATATTTGCGCGACCTGTTCTGCGTTAAATTGAACGATCGGGCCACCGATCGGGCTTGGCCCCGCGCCCCCTCCGCCAGCCGGTCCACCTCCCCCTGGTCGAGGCTGCGCCCCGGCGACACTGGCGAAAATGAGAGCGACAGTAATAACCGCCGATCGCGTCCGAAAACGCATGTCGCAATTCCCCATTCCGAGAAGGTAAGGAAATAATGCTGATCTAAGGGTCCAAAGCAAGCATTTTTTGGCGCGCGCATCTTCTTTCTAGGCAGTCGGGCGCTCGCGTGCTCAACTCACTTGTGCAAGCCGACGAATTCGCGCTTAACCGTATACCTCGCGTTTTTTAAGGAGCGCCGCCACGATGAATACGGTCGTACTCGCACTGGCTTCTCTCGCGACAGCGGTTAGTGTCCTTGGCGTATCGGCAAATGCTGACGAACATCACGAGTTGTCGAGGAGCAGTGATCGTCTCGCACACTCGCTTATGGCGTCTAGCTCCGCCGCGCCTGCGGGTTGGTTGCCTGTCTCCGATAATTCGAAGCTGCAGCCTCTCGAACAGCGCACCTTGCGGTCCAGCGGCGGAAGCGCGTTAGTTGCCGGACTTTCGACTGGCGCACTCGTGATTCCGACGGCGTCGCTTGCGGGGAGTGGTCAGCAACAGATGCTACAATCACCGAACGGCCAAGCGGCGGCGAGTGGTTTTTCTCCCATAAAGGCGGCCCTGGCGGGGCAAGTCGAGACGGGTAATCAGTTGTCCCGTTCCGCGCCAGCCGGTCGTCCTTCTCTACTGACTCCACCGAACTGAGGTTACGCGCGTTTGCGACGTCAGTTGGCATGTGCGGCCGCTCTACGACAATAGGATAGGGGCTAGATTTGGTGAGGGGTCCCAAAATGGCAGGCGGGCGATTTGCAACCGCGATTCTGATGGGTATTGCATGTTGGGTTGGCATCGCACGATCCGCTACCGCTGAAGGGCTCCCCTCACCGTCCCTGGGGATGCAGGTCACGGTAAAGTACGAGCCGCCAACCGACCCCAAATATCAAATGGTCTATGAGACAATCAGTCGCCGCAAGGTGCTTGAGCGGTTGCAAGGCTTTCTCGCGCCACTACGGCTTCCAGGGCCGCTCGTTATTCGGTTGTCGGAGTGCGGCGGGGCCGACAAGGTTAAGTTCAAGTCCGGAGATCCGGCGACGATCTGCTACGAACTCGTGCGTAAAATCATCGACATCACAAATCGCGCTACAACTGACGAACACGAGCGGGCGCAGGTCATCAACGGGACTTTCGTCGAAGTGGCGCTGACTGTAGCCGCGCACTCGGTGTTCGACTTGTTGCGGACGCCTGTGTGGGGTCGTGAAGATGATGCGGCGGACCGGCTCGCCGCGTTTCTCATGACACAATTTGGAGACCAGGTGGCGCTCGCCACAATTATTGGTACGGCGAAGTTCTTCGAATATTCGCGGCACGAATGGACGGGCGTGGATTTTGCCGAATTGGAGTCGCCAGAGAGCCAGCGATTCTACAACTACCTCTGCATCGCCTATGGGGCCGATCCCATCACATTCAGTTTCTTATCGGGCGCGCCAGCGCCCGGGGCGGGAGTGGGTCAAATTCCGGACTTTCGCGCAGCCCGCTGCGAGGGCGAGTTCAATCAGGTTCGAGAGGCGTTCGACCTAACCGTGATGCCTTATGTCGATCCAGGCCTGTTGATCAAGGTTCGCGCGACGCAGTGGTTGATGCCCGACGAAATCGCAAGGCCTTTGCCATGAGACAATGTCGGACGGCGCAATCGCCGATAAAAATCGCGTTTGCGTTTGTTGTCTATATCATCGCAGGATCGCCGGCCCTGGCTGAGTCCTGGGAGGAAATTCCTCCCAACCCACAAGTCGGTATCGAATACCGTGAACCGACCTCGGCGGGGCTCGCAGGCGTCTATCAGCAGATGAAAACGCGCAAAGTTCTCGAGGAAATGCAGCGCTTTCTGGCGCCGCTGCATTTGCCTCATCACCTGCAGTTGGTAATGTTGGAATGCGATCCTGAACATGACCATCCCGATCATGGGATAAACGCATTCTACAATCCGCAGATACGCCAAATTTGGCTTTGCTACGAGTTCGTCGCCGCTGACATTAAAGGGGCGCCCGAAACGGTTACCCCCGACGGTTTTATAACACGCGAAGCTTCGATCGTCGGCGACTTGATCGGCACGGCCCTGCATGAGAGCGGGCACATGATGTTTCATATGTTCAACGTACCCGTTTTTGGCCGGGAAGAGGACGCAGCCGACGAAATGGCGATCTACATGGCTATGAAATTCAACAAGGAAATCGAACGCACAATCGTGAAGGGGTTTGTATACTATTGGTCGAGGGACAAAGACCCTCCGAGCGAAGTGTCTGGTATGAAAGTGTTCTCAGACGTTCACGGAACCGCTAGTCAGCGTATGTATAATTCGCTTTGCCTCGCCTACGGAGGGGATCGGGAGCAGTTCCAGGAATTTGTGGATCGAGGTTGGCTGATAAAACGGCGCGCGGCGAATTGCGGGGAAGAATTCGACCAGCTGAAGCGGGCGTTCGAGGAAACCCTTCAACCTTTCATCGATCAGGACCTCATGGTCCGCGTCGGCAAGACTGACTGGCTCAAGCCCGAGGAGCTGAAGTAGTTCCCGGGCCGGCGTGCCGCGCTCAACAAGTGTCGACCCTTGGCCGTCAGACGATGTTGGAAAACAGGCGCTGGCCGACGAACTCGCCTTCGCGAACGCCGCTCGGGCAAGCGAACAGACCACCGCCTGTGTGAGTGGTGAATTGGTTGAGAGCGTCCAACTTAGCCATAGGCTCGAATATCTTGATGAAGCCGGTTCGGGGATCGCGCTGATAGGCGACGAAGAACAACCCGGCATCATACATCATGCCCTGGCGCCAGGGCGGCCAGCGTTCCGCGGTGAAGCTCACGCCATCGTTGTAGGAATAACTCCTGCGCAAAATTTGCGCGCCGTCGTTGGACGCCGCAGCCGCGAGCCGCACATGCGCATTTTCCGCAATTACCGGATTGCCATCGGCGTCTTGGCGGTCGAGGTCCAAGGAATCGCGCTCAGCCTGCTTTCCGATCGGGGCTCCCGAATATTTATGCCGGCCGATCACCTGCTCCTGAAAATCGACCTCGGAGCGATCCCAATGCTCCAGCGAAATCCGGATGCGGCGCGCCACGAGATAGCTGCCGCCGCGCATCCACGCCGGTCCCTCTTCGCCGACCCAGGTTACGTTATCGACATTCCTGGGACTGTCGGGCGTCGCAAGCGTTCCCGCAGGCCGTGGATTGTTGGTGCCGTCCTTGAAGCCCATCAAGTTGCGAGCGTTTTCACCGGTCGGGGCATCGGCTGCGAACCCGACCTGGACCCAACGCAATTGCGCGGCGCCATAGCAAAGCCGGGTCAGTTCGCGCACCGCATGAAACGCAACCTGTGGGTCGTCCGCGCAAGCCTGCACAGAGAGATCGCCGCCAGTGCGGGCAGGCTCCAGTTGATCGCCGTTGAACTTCGGCAGGTCGACCAGCGCCTCCGGACGCTTGGACGCCAGCCCGTAGCGGTCGTGGCCGTCCTTGCTGAACAAGCCCGCGCCAAAGCCGAAGGTCAGCGTCAACGAAGCGGCCTTGAGACCCAGCGCGGCGCCGCCGTCGGGCGCCTCCACCGACAGATCCTGTCCGAGCGGGCGAGCCGTGTCCCCCGAGGTCATCCTGGCCGCGGCGTCGGTCCAGGCGCGCAGCATTGACGCCACCTCGGCGGGAGTCTTGGCAAGCAGATCGAAGGTCGCGAAGTAGCTGTGCGTCTGCTGCGAACTGGTGATCCCGGCTTGATGCTCGCCGAAAAACATTTCCCGCGTCGCGACGGCCGCCGGCTGGTTCTGCGCGGCGGCGCGGGCAAACGTGCCCACGCCCGCGCTGGCCAGCAGGCCGCCAGCGCCAGCTAATAAACCGCGACGGGACGGACCCGTCCCGCCTTTGCCAAACGGGCAGCTCATCTCGCAAGCACCAATGTATTCACTTCGTCCTCGACATAGTAAAAGCCATCGCCTGTGGGTGTGATCGCGATGCCGAACAAGTCGCCGCTGCCGGGCGGCTTCTGCGCCTTGTTGGGGTCGATCCAACGGGCGCGGACCTGATCGCCGCTCTGCGGATCGACCTCGACGACTTGGCCATTCAAACCGTTTACTACAAGAAGATGGCCATTCGGCGCCATTGTCATCGCCAACGGCCTTTGCAGCAGGCCGTCCTTAGTGACAGTCCGGCCAACGCCGAGGCTATGATCGCGGGTCGCGGCGTCCCAGATTGCATTGACCCGGTTGGCCGTCGCGTCCGAAACGTATAGCGTCCCGTCGGCGCCAAGAGCGAGGCCGGTGGGTCCGATCAGGAACACGTCCTTGTTCGGCTGCGATCCAAAGCCGCTCGCGATAATTGTTTGGTCGACGACGCTCGGAGGCTTGCCGTCGGCGATGGTCAGCTTGATGCGCAACACGGTGGCCTCGTTGACCACGCGCGGATCGCCGTCCGGGGACCCCACGCCAAAGCCTGCGTTGCTGACGAATAGCGTAGCGGTCGCGCCGTTGTCGATCGTCGCCATGTTTCCCCAGGGCATGTTGATCGCATCGCCGGTGATCGTGTTGGCGACCTTGCCGTTGGCGTCGAGCACGATTAGGCAACCCAAGCCCTTGGTCTTGGTCGTGCCGTCGGCGCTCGGCGCGCTACCGACAATCACCCATCCCGTCTTGAGCATGGTCATCGCCGTGGACAGGCCGACCCCGCCGGGACATCCCGCGAGGTTATGGGGCAAAGTGGCGAAAGTCGACAGCTTCTTGGTCGTCGGATTGTAATCGACGATCGTGGTGCCGAGGCCCTGCAGATTGCCTTCGTTGTTAAAGTTGCTGACGAGCACATCGTCCTTTTGGATGGAGCCTGCGGAAACCGGCGCCACGACGATTGCGTAAGGGTTCTGGTCGCCGTTCTCAGGGACTGTTGAAATCAGGGTGCTCTGCCGGTGGATTCCATCCAGGAAATTCTTAGGCGGGGCTGCTTGCGTCGCGGTTATCGACAGCAGCGCAGCCGAAGTCGCCAACGCGCCGAGCAAGGCCGTGCGGGTGTTGGTCCTAAGCAAACTCATTACAGTCTGTCCTTGATTATTTCTGCGTGAACGCCGTGCTGAAATGATCGGGGCCGCGGGGCCGCGCTTGGCCCCACTCGCGGATAAGCCATCACGACGCCCTCGACGCTCAGCCACACTTGCGCGCCGGGCTTTGGCGCGATGTGGCCAGCGACGCGCATCGTGACGTCTCCGGGGCCGGCCTCGAGCGAGACCCGAACGCTGGCGTCGTGGCCATACCAGGTGACCGCGACAACCCGAGCGCGGACGGCGTCGGCGTTGGTTGGCGAGTCAAACCGAATTTGCTCGGGTCGCACCATCACCTCGACCGGGCCATCAGGCGTCGGCAGCGCAAGCGGCAATCGCCCTAGCGCGCAGACCGCAACCTGTCCGGCGGCCATGCCGGGCAGCAGCGCCGCCTCGCCCACGAATTGCGCGAGATCGGCGTCGACGGGCCGGCGATACAAGTCCTCTGGCGCTGCGACTTGCGCCAGCAGTCCATCGCGCAACACCGCGACTTGCCGTCCCATGGAAAGGGCTTCCGACTGGTCGTGCGTCACCAGCAGCGCCGTCGATCCGGTCGCGGCGAGGGTGGCGGCGACGGCTTGGCGCGTCTCGATCCTCAGCGCCGCATCCAGCGATGAGAACGGCTCGTCGAGCAACACGATCCGGGGCGCGGGCGCGAGCGCACGAGCCAAAGCCACGCGCTGCTGCTCGCCTCCCGAGAGTTCGTGCGGCCCTCGGTCGAAGTAGGATGCGGGCAGGCCAACGCGCTCGAGCAGCTCTTGGGCCCGGGCGCGGTTGCGACGTTGCGACCGGGAAAGCCCGAACAGGACGTTGGCGCCAACCGTCAAATGCGGAAACAGCGCGCCTTCCTGGGCGACGTAGCCAATCCGTCGCTTTTCCGGCGGCACGAAAACACCGGGACCGCAAATGGGTTGGCCATCGATCTCGATGGTTCCGGAATCGGGGCGTTCGAAACCGCTGAGCAATCGCAGCAACGTCGTCTTGCCGCTGCCCGACGACCCCAGAATCGCGACTAGCGAGCCCGAGGGCACAAACAGATCGACACCGCGCAGGATTGGATTGCCGGCAAAGGATTTGGTCAGCCCCGATATTCCGACGTCGGCCATTTTAGCTCTGACCTCCGAACGCGGCGGCGCCGTACCGGCGCGCCAGAAGCCAGGTGGACAGCATCGAAATCGCCAGCATCACGGCTGCGAACGGCGCCGCCGCCGCGAAAGCCAGCGACGATGTGTTGGCCCAGACCTCGGTCGCCAAAGTCCGCGTCCCGATTGGCGAGAGCAGCAGCGTCGCGGTCAACTCGGTGGCGACGAACACGAACACCATCGCAGCGCCGGCGCCGATTCCTGGTCCCGCCAACGGCGCCAGCACCCGGACGACGACGGCGAACCAACCGAGGCCCAGCGAGCGGCCGGCGTCTTCGAGCGCGCGGGGAATTTGCGCCAGCGTCGCGCGTACGCTCACCAAAGCCAGCGGCAGGAACAGGATCGCATAGGCGACAACCAGCAATGCGGAGCTTTGGTAGAGCGGGCGCAACGCCTGAACCGTCAACGAGACCAGCGCCAAGGCGACGACGATAGCCGGCGCGCCTTGTGCGAGATAGGCGGAGCGCTCAAGACCGATGCTCCAGCGGCTGGGGTAGCGCGTGGTGAGGTAGCCCAGCGGCGCCGCCAGGACGAGCGCGGCGGCCGCGCCAGCGACGCCATAACCCAACGAAGCGATAGTTGAATCGAACAGAAGCGGCAGCGACGGCGCGACCGGAGACGCCGCCGCCTGAGCGTGCTGCAAAAGCCAATAGACGATCATGCCGAGCGGCACGCCGAGCGTGGCGGTCGTCAGCGCTGTAAACCCCAGCAACGCGGGCCAGCGGGCCCGGCCCAACCTCGCTGGAGCGGCGGCGCGTCGCGCCCCGGCGCCAACGCGGGCGTAGCGAGCCTGTCCTCGAATGCGAAGCTCGCCGATCAGGCAGAGCAGGCACAGGGCGATCAGCACCAGCGCCAGCAAAGACGATTCAGGTCCGTCCAGTCCCGTCCGGTATTGTGCGTAAAGCTCGGTCGTGAACGTGCGAAAGCGCAGCAGCGAGAAAGCGCCAAACTCCACGAGCGTGTCGAGCGCGACAAGCAGCATGCCGCCCAGAAGCGCCGGGCGAAGCTGGGGTAAGATCACGCGAAAAAAGCACTCCCACGCGCCTTGACCCAACGAGCGCGCCGTCTCCTCTAAAGCGGGATCGAGGCCGCGCAGCGCGGCGGCGACCGGGAGATAGACGAGCGGGTAATAGGCGCAGACGACTACTAACACGGCGCCGTAAAAATCCTGCAGCGAATTGCTCAACGAGACCCAGGCGTAGCTCGCGATGAAGGCGGGTATCGCCAAAGGCGCGGCGGCGAGAATGGCCCAGGCGCGCCGCCCGGGCAGATCGGTTCGTTCCACCAACCACGCCGCCGTCGTACCGATGATGGCCGATAGCAACGACACGACGACGACCAGACCGACCGTGTTGACCAGCAGCCGGCCAACCAGCGGGCGCACCAGCAGATCGACGGCGTCTTTTATGCTGACGCCGGTCGCCTGAACGAGGGTGTAGGCGATCGGCAAGAACACGAGTGCGGCCGGGATCAAGGCAGCCACGATCAGCAGCGCGGGTGGATGCGCTCTCTGATAGGCTAAGAGTCGATGAGGAATGTCGCGCCGCATAGACGAGACGCGACCCTCAATCCCCAACGAACGGGCTGCCTCGTTCATTGGACCAGACCTGCCGGGGTCATTAGACCAGCCCCGCCTCGCGCAGCAACTGAGCCGCATCGCGATCGTCGCCGATCTGCTTGAGCGTCAGCGGCGGGGGCGCCAATTCGCCGATCGGCTTCAGGATCGGGTTCGCAGCGACGCCGGGCGCCAGAGGATATTCGAAGGTGATATTTAGGCTCGACAACATCTCCTGCGTCGACTTTTTCACGAGAAAGGCGAGAAATTTCTGCGCGGCGGCTTGGTTGTGTGACGACTTCATCACCGCGGCGCCCGAGACGTTCATCAGACCGCCGACATCGCCGCCGGCGAAATGATGGATGGCGCTCTTCATGGCGCCCGCGCCTTTTTCCTGCAGCAGGCGGGGCCAGTAGTAGTTGTTGATAATTCCCGTGGCCGCCGCGCCGCGGTCGACCGCCGCCACGACGCCCTCGTCGTCGTCGAAGATCATCGCGTTCTCACGCAGGCCCTTTAACCAATCAAGCGCTGCGGGGCGGCCTTTCAAGGCGGCCACGGCGCCCACCAACGGCAGAAAATCGGCGTCGGTCGGCGCAATCGCCAGCTTTCCCTTCCACTCGGGTTTCGCCAGATCGAGCAACGAAGCCGGCAAGGCGGCCTCTTTGACCATATCCGTATTGAACACGAGTACGTTTTCGCGGGTGAGGACGCCAACCCAGTCGCCATTGGGCCCACTGTCGGCGGCGGGCACGCTCGCGAGCGTCGCCGGGTCTGCCTTGGTCAGCAATCCCTTCTCCGCCAGCAATTCGAGTTCGGGCGAATTCTCCGCAAAAAAGACGTCAGCCGGGGAGGACGACCCCTCTTTCAAGAGCTGGCTGGCGAGTTCAGGCCCTTCTCCCGAATGCACCTTGACATCGATGCCCGTTTCTTTGGTGAACGCCTTGCTCAGCAAATCGACAGTCTGTTCATGTTGCGCCGAGTAGAGCGTCAGAGACGCCGCAATCGCTGCGTGCGACGTCAACCCGAGACACAGCACGGTCAGCGTGGCTAAAGCGCCGGTTTTGACAGTCCCGGCGCAACGAATGGCTGATTGGCTCCAGCACGACGTCATTGCATATTCTCCGTTCCCGAAACGCTAAAACCCGCGAACCTCGATCGTTGTCGACTTCGTGGGTTGGGTAGGGAGCGGCAAATACCTGTGAAAGCAGCGTCAGTAAACGCAAATCAAACAGTTTGGAATTATTCTAAACTGAGACGGCCCGCATTAACCCGCGCAGTTTAGAGTAGTTCCAAACTATCCCGGCTGAACTGTCGCCTCTCATCAAGCACAACAGTGATAGCTGCATAACAGTAATGCAAACTTAGACGTCGCGCGGACTTGGACCAAGTCGTCCGCGCGGATGTGAAGCTATCTGACAACCTTGCGTGATAGGCAAATGCAGGCAGGCAGCATGGGGATCGAGTTCGCCATTAGCCAGATGCGCTATCGCCGCAGTCGGTCAATTTCCCGATTGGAGACTGTGCCCGCCAGTCGCCCCGTTGCCCCATTCGGGTTGGGCTTGCAAGCGGTATGGTCGAGCGGCTTGTTCGAGGGCTCGGTGATATAGCCCGTGGCGTGTTGCAACGAGGATGTGATCGCCAAACGCGGATTTGACCGATTGCATAAGGACTTGCCAGGACGCTAAGCCCGCAACCGTGTTAGGGCGCACGTCCTAATCCAGTATTTCGGCTGATCGGAGGCGTTCAAAATCAAGCCGATCTTCTCGGCCGTCCGCTCGTCACCTTGGCCGTCCGTCTCCATGCCTTTTCGGTCTGCCAGATTCGATCCGGGCGGCGGCTCGCCGTCCCGCCGTTCGAGGCGATAACCCTCCACTATGTCTTGCGCGGAAGCGGCAGCCTGCGAGTCGGCGAGGGACCGTGGTTTGCGTTTGTCCCAAAGCATCATCGTCGTTCCCGCCCGGCGCTCGCTCGCTATCGGCGAGCCCGTCGATGTCATCGGCATCGCAGACGCCGCACAAAATTGCGCCCTGCATGGCGATGGCCTGGTCGCCTTCGTCGCCGGAGACAGCACGCCGGATATTCTGCTGGCGTGTGGGCAAATCTCAGCGAGCTATGAGGGCGCATTAGGACTGTTCGAGTTGCTCCAAAACCCTGTCGTCGAGGAATTTGGCTCAAACAGCGTCCTCCATCGCTGCTTCGACCTGATGCTCGCGGAGGTGGAGGAGCCGGGTCTTGCCACGAAGGCGATGACCGAAGCGCTCACGAAGCAATGCTTCATCATTTTGTCGCGCCAGCACCTCAAGGCGGGCATGGGAACGTCGCCGCTGCTGACGGCGCTGCAAGAGCCAAAGCTGGCGCGCGCGGTCGTCGGCATTCTGGAAAAGCCGGGCGCGCCCTACACGGTCGAAAGCCTCGCGGCGCTAGCCGGCATGAGCCGGGCGTCATTCGCGCAGCGCTTCTCGCAGGCGTTCGATCAAGCGCCGATGGATTTCGTGCAGTGCGTCCGTATGCGCATTGCGGCTCGTTTGTTGACGACCACGGATCTCCCGGTGAAAGTCATCGCGAGCACGACCGGCTACGCAAGCCGCAGCGCCTTCAGCCGCGCCTTCGAGGCCGCCTATGGCGCGGCCCCGGCTGAATTTCGAGCCTTCGGCGGCCAGGAGGAAGGCGAGCCGCAAGCCATGGAAATGCCGGTCGCGAGAGTTCTGCCGCCGGCGAACGGGGTAAACCGGAATACAAGTTGAAACTGAGTGTGTCAGCTGTCATATTTAGCACGACAGGTGACGGCGATGATATTTGCAAATGACATCGAGGATGCCGAAATTGGGCGAACCGTAGCGCT
>JAYTRP010000074.1:0-7051 GCA_043746145.1 Hyphomicrobiales bacterium
GGCAAGACGCTTGGCGGCGCAATGGGCGGTTTCGTCGCGGCGGCCAAGCCGATCGTCGATCTGCTGCGGCAGCGGTCACGGCCGTATCTGTTCTCCAACTCGCTCAGCCCCCCCGTCGTGGCAGGCTCGTTGAAGGCGCTGGAGATCGCCATTCGCGCCGACGATCTGCGCGAAAAGCTGCGCGGCCATACCGCGCGCTTTCGCGACGCCCTCGGCCAAGCCGGCTTTCGCGTGCTTCCGGGCGAGACGCCGATCATTCCCGTGATGCTCGGCGACGCCGTCGTCGCGCAGAAGCTAGCGGCCGCGCTCGACAAACGCGGCGTTTACGTCGCCGGGTTCTTCTTTCCCGTGGTGCCAAAGGGTCAGGCCCGCATTCGCACGCAAATGTCAGCCGCTTTGAGTGACGCCGACGTCGATTTCGCGATTGGCGCCTTCATAGAAGCCGGCCACGAACTCGGCATCCTGTAGAGGCGAACAAGTCATGAAAGCGCTCGTAAAGGCCCAGGCGGCGCCCGGCCTCTGGTTGCAGGATCAACCTATTCCGACGATTGGCCCCGATGAGGTGCTCGTGAAGGTCAGAAAGACCGGCATCTGCGGGACCGACATCCACATCTACAACTGGGACGAGTGGGCGCAGCGCACGATTCCCGTGCCGATGGTGGTGGGGCACGAATATTCCGGCGAGATCGCCGAACTCGGCGCGAACGTGCGCGATCTTCATGTCGGCCAGCGGGTGTCGGGCGAAGGGCACGTGATCGGCATGCACTCTCGCGCCGCGCGCGGCGGGCGTTTCCACATGGACCCGGAAACGCGTGGCATCGGCGTCAACATTCCCGGCGCATTCGCTGAATATGTGAAAATCCCCGGCTTCAACATCGTGCCATTGCCTGACGATATCGACGACGAACTCGGCGCCATCCTCGACCCGCTGGGCAACGCGGTGCACACCGCGCTCGCCTTCGATCTCGTCGGCGAGGATGTGCTGATCACCGGCGCCGGGCCGATTGGCATTATGGCGGCGGCGGTCGCCCGCCATGTCGGCGCGCGCCACGTCGTCATCACCGACGTGAACCCGGTTCGGCTTAAGCTCGCGGCGGAAGTCGCCGACGTGACGCCGGTCGATGTCGCCAAAGAAGATGTCGGCGAGGTCGCCAAGCGGCTCGGCATGAAGGAAGGTTTCGACATCGGCCTCGAGATGAGCGGATCGCCACAAGCGTTCGAGGTGATGGTCGATCACATGGTAATGGGCGGGCGAATCGCGATGCTCGGAATCCCTGCAAAACCCGCGCTGGTCGACTGGACCAAGATTGTGTTCAAGCTGCTTACAATTAAGGGCATCTACGGGCGTGAGATGTTCGAAACATGGCACAAGATGATCGCCATGCTGCAGAGCGGGCTCGATGTGCGCAAGGTCGTCACCCACCGCCTGCCGGTAAGCGACTTTGTCACCGGCTTCGAAACGATGCGCTCCGGCCAGTCCGGCAAGATCGTGCTGGACTGGACAAGCCTTTAATTCCTAAGCTATTTCGCCGTCACGAAGCCCCGCCAACCGCCAAAGCTGGTCACATCGCGCGCGCCCTTCACCGCCTCCGCCTCAACCAGAAACCCCTTCGCGCTCGCGCCGTCGCTGAACGCCAGCGTGCCGATCCCCAGCGGGGAAGGGATGGCCGCGACGAAGGCTCCAAAGGCGGCCGCCGTCAGCGACCAGATCTCAACCGCAATCGCGCCACCCTCGCCCGGAGCAACCCGTAGCAGCCCAGGCTTTGCCGGCGTGGTGTTTGGAAGGGCGAACAGGCGATAATCCGAGGTCGTCAGCGCCTCGCGCACGAATTGCGCGCCGAGCGCCTTGAGTTCGCCGTTGAGCGGCAGCCCCGAGAGATGCGCGCCTACCACTGCCAGCTCGATGCGATCGTTCGCCTTTTCGCCGGCCTGCGCGTGCGGCGCCGCTCGCGTCGTGGCCCCCATCGGCGCCCCCGAAGCCGCATGCGCGCGCATAGCGATTCCGGCCAGAAATCCGTCCGCGCCGTCCTTGCCAACTAGAGTAATGCTCGAAGGCAAGCCGTCGCCGCGCATCCCCGAGGGATAGGCGATGGCGGAGAGATCGAGCAGGTTGACGAAATTCGTGTAGGTCCCAAGGTTCGAGTTAGTGCTGATCGGATCAGCCTCGACTTCGGCCTTGGTGTAGACGCGCGGCATCGTCGGCAGCGCCATCGCATCGAACAGCTCCCAAGCCGGCTCGCAGGCGCGGCGTAGCGCGGCGAGCCGATAAATCGCCTCGAACGTCGACACCGCATTGAAGTTGCGCGCGCCCTCGATGATCTTGCGCGTCACAGGGTGAAACGCGTCGGGCTGCGATTCGATCAGCCGCTGGGTCGCGGCATAGCGCTCGGCCACCCAGGGTCCCTCGTAAAGCAGCCGCGCGACCTCGTAGAAAGGCTCGATGTCGAACTCGACAATCTCCGCGCCAAGTCCGGCAAGCTGTTCGAGGTCGGCGACATACGCCCGCTCCGCCGCCGCATCGCCGAAGAATTGCCGCTGCTGCCCGCGCGGCGCCCCCAGCCGGAAGTGAGGCGGCGTCGCTGCAAATCGGGGGGCAGGGCGCCGTCGGCTATACGCGTCGGTCGTATCGAAGCCAGCCGCGGCCTGGAACGCCGTAAAGGCGTCCTCGACGCTAAGCGCAAAAATCGAGATCGTGTCGAGCGTTCGGCAGGCCGGCACGACTCCGGTTGTCGACAAGGCGCCAAGGCTCGGCTTCAGGCCGACGATCCCGTTCAGCGCCGCCGGCACGCGACCCGAACCCGCCGTATCGGTGCCCAGCGAAAAGGGCGTGATCCCCGCAGCGACAGCAACCGCTGAACCGGAGGACGAGCCGCCTGGAATCAAGTCCGCTCTCAAGGCGTTGCGCGGCGTTCCGTAAGGCGAGCGGACGCCTACCAGTCCGGTCGCGAACTGGTCCAAGTTCGTCTTGCCAATCGCGATCGCGCCCGCCGCCTCAAGGCGCTCCACTGCAAAGGCTGAGCGTTCCGGCCGGTAAGCAAAGGCAGGGCAGGCGGCGGTAGTCGGCAACCCGGCGACGTCAATATTGTCTTTCACCGCAAATGGGACGCCGTAGAGCGGCCGACCGCGCGCACCCTCCGCCTGCAGCTTTCGGGCAAGTTCGACAGCTTCCTCCCTCGGCCGCATTGCCAGGAAAAGCGCGGGATCCGCGTAGGCGTCGGCGGCGGCATAGGCGGCTTCGATCGTGTCGACGATTCCCCCGCCGCGCGAATGCCTCTCGGCGATTTCCTTCAGCGACCCCGCCATGTATCCCTCCGCCAGACCTGATGGTCACCTAGCAAGAATCGTACAATGGGGGGAGTCAAAGTTGACGTTTTCGCCGCTCCCGACGGCTCGCCTGGCCACCCGACCCGACTTTCAGGCCTTCGTGAACCCTCAAAACAAGCGCTTGCAACGGCGAAGCTTTGACACTAGTTTCCGCGCGCTTTCAGGCCGCCATAGCTCAGTTGGTTAGAGCGCTAGATTGTGGATCTAGAGGTCCCCCGTTCGAGCCGGGGTGGTGGTACCAACAATTTCAGAGGCATAGCGGAACCTCCGCTGATAGATGCTTTCCAAAATAAGGCATTGGCCAGCATAGGGGAACCCGCCCGGCGGCCATGCTGAGGCTCGATTCGCTCTCCCTATCCTTGGTCCGCTTCGCCCATTCATCCGAGTCAGGAAACCATCATCATTCGCCGGATACCTACGGCGCTTTCGCGAACTCGCGTGTTAGCCGTGGAAAGCGCTCGGCCTCTTCTGGCGATCTTGTAACGACATCTCTCGCTCGCTGACGCGCAGGCGAAGCGCGCGCCGTGGATGCTTTTGAAGCCATGCGGGTATCACTAGCGCGACACTCTCGATCGGAGGATTGTTCGAGGCGGGCAGCAAGGTGACGCGGCTATTGGCGAACAGCATTCGGGATATTTTCACAAAACCAAAGCGATTTGCCGCGCCATCGTGTGCGCCGATCAACCTTGGTCGCCGCCGCCGAGATTAGCTTATGCGCCCGTGGCCGTATTGCCATGACTTCGCCCACTCATCCTTCCACCCGCGACGGCGTCCCGCGCGTGACGGCGAGCGCCGGTCAAGCTAGCCGGATGTCCGCGACTGGAAACTAAACGTCATACTTACGAGTAAGAGGTTGGCCCGGAAGTAGTTACTTCCACACTCTGCCCATTAAGAACGGCAAGCACGCTTTCTGTATTACCATTCTACGAGTTAATGTAAACGATAGGATTCGTTATAATGCTTCCTGCCCAACGTCGTGTCGGACACCGGGAGTGACAACCCTGTTTACACTGGTTTTGACAATAAGTTTCGTTTGTAAACTTGAGTTTGTTGTTATAAGTTAATATTATGTGCTATCCCTATAATTGGAGTTGAATGAAATATTCGTGCCAAAAACTATCATCTATCATTTGGACATCTTAGAGCCTGACCCTAATCTCATGAGATGGCGCCGATTCGCTTCATGAGCACGGCGGCGGCAGCCAAGACTATGAAAGCGAGCGCGGTTGAGGCGGTGCGCTCGTAGTCTCTGGCGAGGCGGCGATTGCGGCCAAGCCAGGCGAATGTGCGCTCGACGACCCAACGCCGCTTCTGCACTATGAATCCGCGCTGGTTTGGCGGCCCCGTGACGATCTCGATCGCTATCGGCGTGGCGCCGCCGAGCCGCTTGCGCGGCCTCCAGCAGCAGGCGCGGCGCCCCCTTGCGTGGCCGCCCCGTCGTAGTTGATGCAGGAAAGAGAGGCGCGATAAGCGCCCAAGCCTCATCGCCAATGACCGGATTACGGCAGACAAAAGCAGAAATAGGTTCGAGTCGGACGGCGATGCTGGACACGGTTGAAGGCTCCCGGCAAGGAATCTCTTTCTTGAATCTAACCTCGCCGTTCGCCTATCCGGCCTTTCGAGTCACGCGCTAAGTCGTGGGTCCCCGCTGATCGTGTACCCAAACCGACTCGCCGTTTGCTTCAAAACCTTCTGATTAACGCCTGCATTTTCACGTCACACTGCTTGTGCGGCAACACCTATTTCTATGCCTATACTCGGCATGGTTCGCACTTAAGACGCGCCGCCGCGTTGAAATTAGCCTCGATATTTAGTCGGCGAGGCCTGCGCATTGCCGATTAAACCGCGCCGGGGGGCCTTTATCCCGCACGGCGCCATTCCACAGGCCGCCTTGCGGCTTCATCAATTGTCGCAAAGTCAGGACGCTTCTGAAACGCGCCCGCTCTGACGCAGCTCTCTTGTAAACGCTTCACTAAATGGGCACTAAAGCGCAACCCAGGCGCGCAAAGGCGACCTCTGTTTAGGGAAACGCTGATGTCGGCTCGCCAGCCCTGGTATAAGATTCTGTATGTTCAGGTGCTCATCGCAATTGTGCTGGGAGCGCTGCTCGGCTGGCTTGATCCTTCGGTCGCCACCAACTCCTGGGTTGAACTTCTCGGTCGCGCCTTCGTCAAGCTGATCCGGATGGCGATTGCGCCGATCATCTTCTGCACGATCGTCTCTGGGATCGCGCACATGCAGGAGGCCAGCAAGGTTGGCCGCGTCGGCGTAAAGGCGCTACTCTATTTCGAGGCTGTCTCGACGCTCGCCCTGCTGATCGGCCTCCTCATCGGGACCCTATGGGCGCCGGGGTCGAGCTTTCCGACCAAGCCTCTGTCCGAAGCTGAAGCGGCGACGGTCAAGTGTTATGTCGATACGGCCTCCAGGATGACGCCGGGCGACTACATTTTGCACATCATTCCCGACAGCGTCGTCGGCGCCTTCGTCAGTTCGCCCGACAGCGGTCTATGCCGTCCAGGCGCGCCGGCTGTGTTCCAGATCGGCGACATTCTGCAGGTTTTGTTCTTTGCGGTGCTGTTCGGGTTCGCGCTAATGCGGCTCGGCTCCAGGGGACATGCGGTGCGGGCGGTGGTCGACGACGTCGGGCAGGCCATGTTCCAGGTGATCGGCATCATCATGTACGCAGCGCCGATCGGCGCGTTCGGCGCGATGGCCTTCACGATCGGCAAGTTTGGCGTTTCCGCGCTGACAAATCTGCTGAACCTGATCGCGACCTTCTACGTTTCGTCGCTCCTATTCGTCTTCGTCGTGCTGGGCGCCATCGCTGCGGTCGCCGGTTTCTCAATTCTGAGCTTCGTGCGCTATATCAAGGATGAATTGCTGATCGTGCTCGGCACCTCGTCGTCCGAGAGCGCGCTGCCGCTGCTGATGGCGAAGCTGGAGCGGCTCGGTTGCTCGCGCCAGGTGGTCGGGCTGGTGGTGCCGACCGGCTATTCCTTCAATCTCGACGGCACCAATATCTACATGACGCTGGCGACCCTGTTCATCGCCCAGGCCTTGCACGTCGACCTCACGTTTCCCCAATTGCTGACCATCCTCCTCGTGGCGATGCTCACGTCCAAGGGCGCGAGCGGCGTGACGGGCGCGGGCTTCGTCGTGCTCGCAGGCACGCTCGCGGCCGCTGACGCGCGACTGGTTCCAGGCCTCGCGATCGTGTTTGGCATCGACAAGTTCATGAGCGAGTGTCGCGCGCTCACAAACATCGTCGGCAATGGCGTGGCGACGGTCGTCATCTCGTGGTGGGAAGGCGAACTCGATCGCGAGAAGATGAGGGCGGTGTTCGCGTCGCGGGACACGGCGAGCGCGGGGGAACTCGCGACACCAGCGCCTTAGGCCTCACAATGCGAAAAAAGCGAAGGTGACAAAAGCAGCGGTTCTGCCTAGGCTCGCTATATGAAAGTCACCGTCGACATCGAATGCACGCCGCTCGAGGCCCGGCAATTTTTTGGCCAACCCGACGTGCAGCCCATGCAGGCCGCGATTCTTGCTGAGATGGAGCGACGCATGCTGGCGGAGATGGGTAAATTCTCGCCGGAAAATCTGATGCAGACTTGGTTCACCAACGGCACGCAGGGCGCCGATTGGCTGACCAAGTTGGTAGGCGGGATGATGTCGAAATCTTCCGATGCGTATAGGCCCGGGGAATCGCCGAAGTAGCGAGGGAACT
>JAYTRP010000075.1:0-2211 GCA_043746145.1 Hyphomicrobiales bacterium
TGCGAACTCGTCGAGCAGCTGGACGATTACGTCATAGGCCGCGGCGAGACGAGCGTCGCTAAGATCGCGGTGAACGGCGGCGTCAAGAAGGTCCGCTACGCCCCATTTGCCCTCGCAATCAAAACTCAGAATAACTCTTGCGACCATCTCTCAGACAGTATCCGAGTCAAGGTAACTTAGATACCATTTTTTCCCGGGAAAGCCCGTTTCGTGATCTTGATCGGAAGAAAGCCAGCGCCCGCCGAAGTGAATTTCAATCGGTCTAAAGCGATCAGGAAAACCCCTAAAGCCAACGCGGGCATAGTCGGACCGATTACGCGCGAAATCCGGGCACCAGGCCAAGGCCAAATCGGCCCCGTCTTGCGCCGCCCGCCGCAGTTCGTTGTTTAGAAGTTTGTTCAAGCATTTGTGATGCTTGGGCGTCGATAAAGCCTCCATGATATAGCAAATCGAAGCACCGTGTTTCCGCACTATTCGGGTTATGACTGCTGCCTCAGCGCCTTCCGATCCAACCTTCATCGCGAACCTATAATTTGCTCCTGGCTTATCAAGCCGCCAGCGTAGCCAGTGTTCTGACCGATCCACAGCCAAGCCGAATTCATCGACACATGAGTTCCATAATTGGTCCCATCGATCGTCAATCTCGTTGACAACCGTCTCATCGATGACCGGCTTGCGTATCACAGTAGGAAAGTTGAGACACTTAAGCGGCGGCCACAGCCGTGCCAGAAAATATCCCGTCCGAAGTGGTTTGATGAGGAAGGGAACAGACCCCGAACGCGTCCATCCTAGCCTGCCGAACCACCCCCTGGCTGCAATCGCATTTGGAAAACCCCAAACAAGTTTGGCGTGCACAGCGCTCGAATTGTGTATGAGATTACCTAATCGAACAAAAATGAATTTCCCCCGCGCAAGCGGATCTACGACGGTATCTATGGCTTGCACCGCAGCCAAACTACCAAAAGAGCCTCTTAATAGAGTCGGAGTCATGGCAATCATACCCACGATCTTCCGATCAGGCTGCCGCGCAATAGCGAACTGCGCCTCACCTGCGGGTGTACGAGCAAATCGCCAATCCAGCTCTGCTAATTTTTCAGGCGATTCTGAGAATAATGCAGCATAAGCGTCTTTTATCGACGTACTGTACGATTCTATAGAATATGAATAAGATAGAGAGGCCGTCGGAGTTTGTGATTGATTTCTCATGACGATACTTTCCAACATCCGAAGTCGAGGGAAGGAAAGATTGAGGTAATAATACTAACCGTGTCCTCTCTGCTTCTCAAACGCTTTTGAATTTATTTCCTTACAATCAAACGATGAACAAAGTCAAGGTTTTAGGGCCCAGAATCACAGGTTCCGATTCAACTTTTCAAAGGCGATTCCCGATCAATCTCTCAATCACAAGACTGAGCGATGAGCGCCAATCAGGCATTGCGTAGCCAAAATCGGCCGCGAATTTGCTCGTATCCAGAGCGGAATACGTAGGACGAGCTGCAGGGGTCGGCCAGTTGCATGTCGTAATTGGGCTGACTTTCGCCGCACAACGACCAAGTCGCGTGAGCTCCTCTTGTACGGCTACGGCGAGGTCGAACCACGTGGCGACGCCGGTTCCTGAAACATGGTAGGTCTGTCCGAGACCTGTCGGTTCGCCGGCTTCCAAACTGCGCGCAACCTTGAGGATAGCATCGGCTAAGTCGAGTGCGGAAGTCGGATTGCCATACTGATCTGCGACCACGGACAGTGTTTTGCGCTTTTGACCAAGTTCTACCATAGTGCGAGAAAAGTTTTTACCAAATGGGCTGACCACCCAAGAACTACGTATGATCACGTGGTCTGGATTCGCTAGGCGCACCGCCAATTCTCCCGCCAACTTTGTGCGGCCGTAGGCGTTGATTGGATTCGTCGCGGCAGTTTCAGAATAGGGAGCCCTCGAGATACCGTTGAAAACATAATCTGTCGAAACCTGGATTACGGGAACGCCAAGATCATGCGCCGCTGCGGCGACCTCCCCAGCCGCATCAGCGTTGATTCGGTGCGCGGCAAGCTCCTCTGTTTCGGCAAGATCGACTGCGGTGAAGGCGGCCGCATTTACAACCAGGGTCGGAAGAGCGGCAAGGATGGCCGCCCGCGCCGATCCGGCCTTTGCGAGGTCGAGCTCCGGCCGCCCCACCAACAGCACACTATCGCCGCCGCGCTCGGCAAGGCTTT
>JAYTRP010000076.1:0-2210 GCA_043746145.1 Hyphomicrobiales bacterium
CGTGCAATCTGTTTCATGGAGGAAAATGGCGTACTTGCGGCGCAGGCGTTTGACGGAAACGATATGCAGGCGACTCATATCATCGTCTACGCGGGCGATGAGCCGATAGGGAGCCAGAGGATTCGATGGTTCAAGGATTTTGCGAAGATCGAACGATCGGCGTTTCGCAAGGCGTGGCGTCATCCGCGAAACCTCAAGCAGGTCGCAGATGTTGTGTTCGCGCATATCGCCCGCAAAGGTTATACTCAAGTGATTACTCACGCTCAGCCTGCCTATGCGCGGCTCTGGCGATCTGTTCTTGGCTTCAAAATTGTTGAAGGCAAAGCGCCAGTTTACTTCGATGGGCACGAAGAGCCTTATCTCGAACTTGTGAAAATCCTGCATCCGCCGTTCGACGCCATCACGCCCGATACCGATCCTACGGTGATGTTTCGGGTCGAAGGCGAATGGGACACCGCCTCCAGTTTCGAATCCAAGACCTGACGAGCCCCGGCGCGCACGACCGCGACCTCAAGTCTTTTGGGGGCGCGGCGCCCGGGTTCCGCCGTTCGAGCTTGACGACAAGCGCGCCCCTTCCGCAACGAGCGTTTTGAATGACCCCGCCCATCCCGGTATTCAGATTTGTATTTGCCGCTTACTACGCAACGTCACACGACCCGCAAGCTGACGACGACGACATTTTGATCGTGGCCGATTCGAATTCGAAGGCCCCGTATCCCGCGCTCGTCCTTGTCGTCGACAACGATGTGGTGAAGGCGGCAAAAACCCTGCAAAACGGCGGGGGGCTACAGGACCGGCTGACGACCTGAGCCGTTTGTCGGGACAAGCGCTCCGGGTCGGCGCGGGGGAAGCGCCGATCCGCGCGCCTCACTCGGTCAGGGTGAAGATCGTCTCGCCGAGCAGACGCTCCGCCGCCGTGTCCCACAGAACGGTGCGGGGCAGGTTTTGCAGCTTGAGATCGTGCGCGAACCAGGGGTTCGCCTCGCCGAAAATCGACTGCAACCAGTCGAACACGACCCTGACGGGCCGGCTTTTCAGCCGTTCGTTGAGCGCGAGCAGATACATCGGAACTTTGACGTGGACGTTGAGATCGAGCGGCACGCTCGTCGGGTCGCACAAAGCGTAGGTTCCCAAGAGACCTATTCCCAACCCTGCGCGCACCATCAGGGCGTAACTGAACGAGCTGTCGGCGAAATGCGCGATTTTGCCCCGGCCGGTCAGCTCGCGCCAGGGCGCCCACAGGCCGGTGGCGGCGGAATAATATTCGCTGTCGACGAAACTGTGCCCGTCCTCGATATTGGCGAGCGTCGGCATGCCGTGGATGCGAATGTAGGGATGCGTCGCCACCGGCACGAAATGCAGGAAGCCGAGGGGTACGCAGTTGATTTCGGAGCCGCTGGAGGGAACGAAGCCGAGCATGAGGTCGGTCTGATTTTCCATCAGGCTCGTCATGTTTATCGGATTGCGGATGTGAAGCTGGATGCGCGGATAATCGCCGCCGAACGACATCAGATTGGGGGCGACGAACATCGACCCGAGCCCCTCGGTGACGCTCAGGCGCACCACGCCTTGCGTGCCGTGCGTCTCGGTCCGCAGGTTCGTCGATAGCGTGAAAAGCTTCTGATCCAGCGTGACCAGCGATTGGGCGAGTTCCTGGCCGCGTTCGGTCAGCTTGATGCCGGTCAGCGTCGGGACGACGAGCTGGGCGTCCATTAGATCCTGCAAGCGTTTGACATGGCGGCTGACGGTGGGCTGGCTCATGCCGAGCGCCTCGGCCGCCCGGTTGAAAGATTTCGCCTTGGCGACAGCCAGGAACACGCGCAACTCGCCCCAGAACGGTCCGCTGAGAATGTTGGGCTGCTCCAGCGACGTCCGGTTGAGGCGCGTCTGGGTCTTGTCAAACGGATCGGGCATATGGGTCCTTCATGACGCTTTGCTTAACTTGTCCCGATCTTCTAGCCAAATCCTTGCCTTGCTCCGGTTGAGCGGAAAAATAACGCTCGAAGGCGAGCGTCTCGTCGCGAACGGCGGGAGGGGCTGGCTGGAATCGCATCGGCGCCAGCGAAAGGACGAGCGAACCCTTGGTAAGGGAAAACGATAATATTAAAAATCAAAGGAAATTTGCGTAATACCTCGCCCGTACTTTGACAATTGCAATAACCCAGCGCTTCGACGTCCGGCCCTCTATCCCCACGCCGCGACGACGAAGC
>JAYTRP010000077.1:0-6996 GCA_043746145.1 Hyphomicrobiales bacterium
ATGTGCTAGACGACGGTCCGCAGCGGTTCAACGCGATCCGGCGCCGGCTCGAAGGCGTGACCCAGAAGGCGCTTACCCAGTGCCTGCGCCGGTTGCAGCGCAACGGACTAGTCGAGCGTCACGTGATCGCCTCCTCGCCGGTCGCGGTCGAATATCAGATCACCCCGCTCGGCCGCACGCTGCAGGTCCCCTTCAAGGCGCTTTACGCTTGGACGCTGCACAGCATGGAGATGGTCGAGCACGCGCGCGCCCTATTCGATCGGCAAGCGTGATTATGCCGAGAGTGTAGCTTCCCGGTAGCGTTTCCATCGATGTCTCAGTTCGCTGAGCCGCACGCCGTGGCGCTCGTCGAGGAACTCGGCGGCGAGGATACGATCGGTCCGGAAATGCCGAAAACCCTGGCGCAGCTCGCACCAGCCAACCAGCAGCCGCACTGTCTCGGCGTAGCCGATGATCACCGGCCAGATGGTGCGCTCAGTGTTTTGCGTCGCGATGTCGCGGTATTGGATGCGGATCTTGCGCCCCGTGCGAATCCAAAGTCGGGCTGTCGCGATATCCAGACTGTCTTGATCCAGACAGTCTTGGGTTGGCCCGCTGCTCGGCCGCGCGCCAATGGTGGGCTCGGCGATAAAGACTTGAAGACGTTCGGGAATGGCCGTCTCGATCTTTGCAATCAGGTCGCGTGCGGCGCGGGCCAGCACAGGGTCGGCACGCTCAGCCACCCATTGCGCGCCGAGCACGGCCGCTTCGATTTCGTCCTGCGTCAACATGAGCGGCGGCATGTCGTAATCCCGGTCGATGACATAGCCGAGGCCCGCCTCGCCGCGGATGGGCGCCCTTTGCCCGATCAGGTCGGCGATGTCGCGGTAGACGGAGCGCTTCGACATTTCGAGTTCCACGGCCAGCATGGCGGCGGTGACCGGTCGGGGCGAGCGTCGCAGGATCTGGATGATCTGAAACAAACGGTCGGCTCTGCGCATCGTGGGGCTCCTGCTGCCACCATGCTGTCAGCAGGCCCTCGCTACAAGATCGCGACGCTGAATTTGCAGCGCCCGTCCCTGGAAAGCGATGCTCATGAACTTCGTCTCGATCCGCATTATCACCAACGACGTCAAGCGTCTGGTTGATTTCTACCAAGTCGTTACGGCCCTCCCAGCGAAATGGGCGACGCCGGAATTTGCCGAGATCGCAACGCCCCAGGGCAAGTTGGCGATCGCCAGCAAGCGCACAATGGACATGTTTGGGGCCGGAGCCGCTCGCCCCGCAGACAACCATACGATCATCATCGAATTCCAGGTCGATGACGTCGACAAAGATTATGAAAGACTGAAGGTTGCTGTCGGCGAGGTCGTCCTGCCGCCGACGACGCAACCCTGGGGAAACCGCTCCGTGCTGTTTCGCGACCCCGACGGCAATCTGATTAATCTGTTCACGCCCGTCACAGCGGCAAGTCGACCGGCTTGAAGCCCGAGCCCTGATGCGGGCTCAACCCTTCGGCGTCGGGGGGGTTAGCCCTCCCTCTGGCGTCGTATCGGGATTTAGCGGAGCGCCCTTGCCATCGGGCGTGTAATCGCCGGGCGGCAGACCGACAAGGTCTTTCAGACGGCCGGTAATGTTCTGAGCCGCGCTCGGTGTATCGTCGGTTTCCATCCGACGCTCCCATCGTTGCGGAATTAATTCCTTGGCGCGTCCGGAGTTCCGGGGCCAGCGAGTTGCGTGAACGCGCCGCTGGACGTCGCCAAATCAGGACCGACGAAACTTCCCCGCGCATTTGCGGCGACGGGGATCCCAAACCTACCCCTGCGGCCAGCGCGCTAGCGCCGCCTTGCCCGCCTTGGTGAGTTCATAGACGCCGCGCGTGACGGGGGCGAACCAGCCGTAGACATTGTTCAGCAGGATGGGCCCCGCATCTGGCGCCAGCGGCCTCAGATCGCGCGGTCGCTTCGGCGCTTGCGCCATTGCGGCGGCGCAGCGCAGCGCTTGCTGACGATAGGCGGTCATGATCGGCGCGCGAGAGCCACCGCCCATGACCGGATCGCCCTGGCGGCGGCGGTGTTCGTCGATCAGGCGCGAGCGTCGTTTGGCGTCCTTGCGCGGCGCGGGGGCGACGGGGCTCAAAATCACCTGCACCTCGCCCGAGGACGCCACGCCGAGCATCCCGAATCCTAGCCGGCGGCACAGGTCGCGGAACCGGACATCGCTTTCGCGACCCTTGCCGCGTGCGGAAAGTTTTGCGGCGATCCAAACCTCGTCGCCCATCCGCGCGCGATCGACCGCCTGCAACACCAGTTCGAGGTTGAAGCTTAGCTTTAATTCTCCGATCACCACGACGGGGGGTTGATCCGGCGAAAGCGCGACCAGATCGCAACCCCCGATTTCTCCCTTGCAGAGGAAACCCAGTCCTTCAAGGAACATCTTTACCGGGTGATACAGCGCCGTTTCCACGAGAATCCCTGAATTGTCCGAGAGCGTTTCCCGATTCGCCCGACGCTCCCTTGTGCCTGCGAAAGCGAAGCTTTTCATCTCTCGCGTCGAGACTGGTCATCGCTCGCGTCAACGCCGCGCGAGCGCTTGGGTCGGAAGCTTGCGGAATCCGCGTCGGCGCCGCAAAAGGCCAACGCGCTGGGCGCGAAAAGCGGGGGATCGATGGCGACTTTGCCTGGGCTGGACGAGATCGGATTGAGGCACGGCACAGACAAGTCTTCGTCGCACCACGACTATCTCAGCTTCTACGAATCGTTCCTGGGGCCGCTCCGGGATCAGCCGATCGCCTTGCTCGAAATCGGCGTTTTTCAGGGAGCTTCGCTCAGGACCTGGCACGATTATTTCGCCAACGCCCAGATCGTCGGCGTCGATGTGATGCCCGTTTGCAAGCGTTTCGAGAAGGGGCGCATCGCGATCGAACTGGCCGACCAATCCAATCTAGAGCACCTTGCGCAGGTCTCGCTGCGTCGCGGTCCGTTCGATGTGATTGTAGAAGACGGGTCGCATATGTGGGACCATCAGATCACAAGCTTACGCGCTCTATTCCCATTCGTGAAAAACGGCGGCTTTTACATCGTAGAAGACCTTCAGACCAATTATGGCGGAATGCAAACTAAGTACAAAGGTGAATCAAACCAGAGTTGCGTCGAATACCTAAAATCCTGGATGGACCTTTGCGTCGCGGATACTGAGATCGACTTGCGCGGCGTCGCTGATCCATTTCTACGCACGTATGGGCGTTCGATCGAGTACATGGCTTTCCACCGCCGGGCCTGCGTTATTAAGAAAAAATTTCCTGCAACCGACTGGCGCATTAGCACGGGAGCGCCCCTTGCGGCTGCGGCTTCCGATGGCCCGGCGGTGCTGATTACCGCGCATGTCGGGCTGCGCGGCGACATTCTTGGACCCAAGGGCTTTGTCGACGAGGGCTCCGACAGCTACACGCTGCAAGGTTTCTCAGTCCAATCGGACCTTGGCCTGCTGGAGTACCGGGTCCGCTATCCCGACGAGACCTGGAGCGATTGGATAATGGAGGGACAATTCGCCGGCACACGCGGCATTTCCCTGGCGATCACCGGGTTTGGCGTGCGATTGCGCGACGACGCGGGGGAAAAGTTCGCGCTGCGCTCTTATGGGCATTTTGTCAGGGGCGTGACTGCGGAAAGCGGCGACGCCGAAGACTGCATTTCGGCGGATAATGAGGCGCTGCGCGGAATTCAGATCAGCCTGACGCCGCGCGAGGCTTGAGGGTCAGCCGCGCTCTTTCGCGCTTGCCGGCTTCTTCGGGCTAACTGGCTTCTTCAGGCTTGCCGGCTTATGCGCGGCCAATCCGCCCGAAGCGTCGGAGCGCACCAGATATTCAGGATTGTCCGCCGACGCCGCGACCTCGTGGCCCTTGATCTTGATTGGCGAGGTCAGCTTTTTCACGACTTTGCCGACGCTTTCGCCGCCGCTCGAGGTCCAGCTTACCGCGTCACCGGGTTTCAGAGCTTTCTTCGCCGAGTCTGAGTTTTTTGCCATGTGGACCTCTGCAGGCGCAACGCTCCCCGGCGCTTTCGGTTTCGCATCGGGACGTCTCAGCGTTGCAGTCGCAGGCCCAGCATGAACACATCGGCGGCATAGCTCGAATTTGCTGCGTTCGAGCTGAACTGGCTATGGATCGCGCTCCCCTTCACCACCAACTCGCGTGACAGATGGTATTCCGCGGTGGCGCCGAGACTGTAACTTCGGTCGGTTTGCGGAACGCCTACATATTTTTCGGTGGTGTAGGCGCCGGTCACGCCGAGCCTGACCTGTCGCGTCAGGTCGTGATCAACCTCGATCGTATAGGAGCGATTGATGTCGGCGGACGCGCCGGGAATCACCGCGTCTTGTAGCGACGACTGCGTCTTGAAGGTCGCGGTGGTGAGCGGCGTAATCGCCCAGATCAACGAGGCGTTGATCAACGGCGCCGCGACATTGGGCAGACGCGGGTCACGATATTCGCGAGCGCCATAGCCGATGCTGATCTCGCCATTCAGCATCTGCGAAAAAGCCAGCGTGAGGCCGGTCAAGACGGCGCCGCCGTCCGAAGCGCGGTTGTAACCGTTGCCATCGACCGCCGAATCGTAAATCCGCCTGTCGGCGTCGAACTCCAGAAACGGCGACACGGCCTCGCTCCAGCGATAGCTCGCGCGCAGTTTCAGCCCGAAATCATTGTAGTCGTCGGTTCCCAGCAAGGAAGCCGAGCCGCCGCCATACGCGGTCCGGTCGTAGGTCCCGTGCAGACCCAGCGTGAAGTCGCCGAATTTCTGCATCCCGCCGGCCGTCGCGCCATAGGTGGTGACCTGGGTAAGCGTAGCGTTGTTGGCGCCGGCAAAGCCAAGGTTGGAACTCGTCTCACTCGTGTCGCTGAAGCGTACCTCCGCGTCGAGCGACGAGGCGCGCGAAATGTCGTAGCGACCGTCGATCACGCCAGACCCGTAGGGCGCGTTCGCCTGTGGGGTGCTGAAATAATCGTTGTACCCCGCTTTGAGCGAACCGTGCAGGTCGCTGCGGCTCCAGTCCGATTGCAGGCCGAGCCCGACTTCAGTGGTGTCAAACGCGGACGGCCGCGGCCTGATGCTGGAGCCGAGCGGATTGCTGGCGTAGCCGATGTCCTGTTCGACGTAGGGCGTCAGCTTGAGATCGCCAATGCGCTCGCCAAGCGGCGCGAATGGCTCGAGGTCTGGCTTAATCGTACGGCGCAGCGGCGGCGTGGGCTGCGCCGCGATGGAGGGGCTCGGGGTCGCCAGCGGGTCGAGATCGGGCGGACCACCGCGCAAGCCGAGCCGCTGCGCGCCTTTGTAGGGCCTTAGCGCGGGCAATTTACCAGGCGGGGCCTTCGTGACCCTGGTCGGGTCCGCCCGTTTTTTATCGGGCGTACGGCGGGCCGGCGGTCGAGCGTCGCTGCGAGTGGTTGAATCGTCGGATGAGGCGGCGTCGTCTTGGGCCGGGGCGAACGGTTGCGGAACGATCGCGTCGGCGCCCGCGCGCAGGCCGGACGTCGAGTCCAAGGCCGGCGGGCGGGTCTGCGCCGCAGCGCGTGCGCCCGCAAGCGCTGCGACCAGAACGATCGCTGCGAGCGACTTATGAAGCAACAGCCGCGTACCCGCCGACACGGCGGCTCCTTCCTCGCGCCTTCGAAGAGATGCGGCGCGCTTGCCTTCCGAACTAGGCGCTTATGGTTAATGCTGGCTTAATTGAGATTGCGTAAGGGGATGTAGCGCGGTGACGCCGGTGGTAAGAGCGTCCGATGAATCGCACCATTTCCAAAGCAACTCCCGCCGCTCTGAGAACCATAGAAATCGAGCAGAAAGGGCTGGCGTTGCTCCAGGAGGCGCTCGCTGCGCCCGGCGAGCACAGCCTCAGCTCCGCCTTCACGGGGGCTGTGGAGGCGATCATCGCCTCCACCGGCCGCGTCATCGTCACCGGAATCGGCAAATCAGGACATATCGCGCGCAAGATCGCATCGACCCTGGCCTCCACCGGACAGCCCGCCCATTTCGTCCATCCCGCCGAGGCGAGCCACGGGGATCTGGGCATGGTGCACAACAGCGACGTCGTGCTCGCCCTGTCCTGGTCGGGCGAGAGCGTCGAACTCGCCGCGATCGTCACCTACGCCAAGCGGTTCGCGATTCCGCTAATCGCGATGACCTCGCAGCGTGGCAGCACGCTCGGACGCGAGGCCGACGTGTGCCTCTGCCTGCCTTTGGCGCCCGAGGCCTGTCCCAATGGGCTCGCGCCAACGACTTCGACGACGATGCAGCTCGTGCTCGGCGACGCGCTGGCGATCGCGCTACTCGAGGCCAAGGGTTTCACAGCCCACGATTTCAAGACGCTGCACCCCGGCGGCAAGCTCGCCGCCAAGCTCGCTTATGTCCGCGACATCATGCACACTGGCGCGAGCATCCCGCGCATCGTCGCTGGAGCACGGATGGCGGATGCGATCGTCGAGATGACCTCGAAAGGCTTTGGCTGCGTCGGCGTGTTCGACGCCTCGGGCGCGCTCGCGGGCCTGATCACCGACGGCGACCTGCGCCGCCACCTACGCAAGAACTTAGGCCTCGACACCCCTGTCGAGCAGGTGATGACGCGCCACCCCCGCACGATCAAACCAGACTCGCTGGTGGCCGAGGCGCTCGCGGTGATCAGCCAAAAAGTCTCGAACCTGCTGGTGGTCGAAGCCGGCGAAGTCGTCGGCATCGTACATTTCCACGACCTGCTACGCCTAGGCGCCGCCTGACCGCCTTGCGTTGACTAGCCGCCTGTGGCAAAGACGCCGCGACCGCTTCGGCCCCCAAGCCTGCTGCCGTAGCTCAGTGGTAGAGCACTCCCTTGGTAAGGGAGAGGTCCAGAGTTCAATCCTCTGTGGCAGCACCAGTTTTTCCCGTGACAGTCAGAACACGCCCGGCGCATCCGCCTTGGCGCTCCCCACCCCAATACTTGCCGAAAAACTCAAGATTTTGTCTCCTATCGCAGGGAAGGCGCTAA
>JAYTRP010000078.1:0-20222 GCA_043746145.1 Hyphomicrobiales bacterium
ATGATCGACGAACGCGCTCGGCTTGACAGCTACCGGACGGACCTCGACCTCGTGCATCTCCGGCTCCAGAACGACCGGAGCAGCCATAAAGGCGGATTCGACCGGAGCGGAAGCGGACTGCGGCGCCGATGCGGCGCTCGAACGCGAAGACGAGCGTGAGAAGCTGTCGAGGCGAGTGGTCGCGGCGAGCGGTTCAGCGCGCTCTACCGTTGCGTGGTCGATGCCGGTCGCCACTACGGAGACGCGCACGACGCCATCGAGCGCCGAATCAAATGTCGCGCCGAGGATGATGTTGGCCTCTTCGTCGACTTCCTGACGAATGCGGCTGGCCGCCTCGTCCACTTCATAAAGTGTCAAGTCATTGCCGCCGGTGATCGAGATCAGCAGGCCGCGCGCGCCGCGCATCGAGACTTCGTCCAGTAGCGGATTGGCGATTGCCGCCTCGGCCGCCTGTACGGCGCGCCGGTCGCCGGTCGCCTCGCCGGTGCCCATCATCGCTTTGCCCATCTCGCTCATGATCGAGCGCACATCGGCAAAGTCGAGGTTGATCAGGCCTTCCTTGACCATCAAATCGGTGATGCAGGCGACGCCGGAATAGAGCACCTGATCGGCCATCGAGAAGGCGTCGGCGAAGGTGGTCTTTTCGTTAGCGACCCGGAACAGGTTCTGATTCGGGATGATGATCAGCGTGTCGACCGACTTGTGCAGTTCGGTGATGCCCGACTCAGCGAGCCGCATGCGGCGGCCGCCCTCGAAATGGAACGGCTTGGTGACAACGCCGACTGTCAGGATGCCCATCTCCCGCGCGGCGCGCGCGATGACCGGGGCAGCGCCGGTGCCGGTGCCGCCGCCCATTCCGGCGGTGACGAACACCATATGCGCGCCCGCGAGATGGTCGCGGATTTCCTCGAGCGCTTCTTCAGCCGCGGCGCGTCCAACCTCAGGCTTGGAGCCGGCACCGAGTCCTTCGGTCACCTGCAGGCCCATTTGAATGATGCGCTCCGCACGAGACGAGGCAAGCGCCTGCGCATCCGTGTTAGCGACGACGAAATCGACGCCGACCAGGCCGGACACGATCATATTGTTGACCGCGTTGCCGCCTGCGCCGCCGACACCGCAAACCATGATGCGGGGCTTGAGTTCTCTGAGTTCGGGAGCCTTGATAACGATTGTCATTTGCGCCTCGTTTTCGTTTTTATTGACGCCCGCCGGCGTCGGTTTCATTCATGCATTCCGTCGTCGCGCGCGCGCCGCGTACCCGCGCGCCCCCGGCTCCATTCTTAGAAACTTTGCTTCAACCAACGCCCTACCCGCGCCGCATAACCGTCGTCAGGCGCGCTCGTCCTTGGCGCCGACCGCCCCGGCTCGAAGTGCTCGAGACCGGCGACCTGGGGATAGACCATCATCCCAACCGCCGCGGCGAAGGCGGGATTCTTGGCCGATTCCGGCAAGCCCTCGACGCCGAGCGGCCGCCCTACCCGCGCGTGCGGCGAGATGATCTGGCGCGCGAGGTCCGGCAGACCCGTCAACTGCGACGCGCCGCCGGTCAGCACCAGCCGACGCCCCGCATGGGCGGCATGTCCCGAAGCCGCGAGCCGGTCGCGCGCGAGTTCGAGAATCTCTTCGACGCGAGGACGAACGATCCGCACAAGCTCCGCCTTGGAGAACTGGCTCGGATGATCCATGTCGTCGCCAGCCCGATGAGCCGAGATCGTCTCGCGGTCGTCAGAGGGCGAGGCGATGCAGGCCCCGTGCAGTGTCTTCAGCCGCTCGGCGTCGGCCAGGCTGACGGAAAGCCCGCGCGCAATGTCCATTGTCACATGCGAGCCGCCGATCGCCACGGCGTCGACATGCGCGAGCCGATCGCCGACGAACACGCCGATCGTGGTCGAGCCGCCGCCAAAATCGATCAGCGCGGCGCCGAGTTCGGCCTCGTCGTCAACGAATGTCGAGAGGCCGGATGCGTAAGGCGTCGCGATCATCGCCGCCACGCGGAGATGACAGCGCTCAATCGCGAGCATCAGATTGCGCGCGGCGGAGGCGTCGCATGAGGAGACGGCGAGTTCGGCGCCGAGTTCGTCGCCGAGCATGCCCTTGGGATCGCGGATGCCGCGCTGGGCGTCGAGCCAATAGCCTGACGGCACCGCATGCAGCGCCGCGCGGCCCGGCGTCGCGCTCGCGGCAGAGGCGGCTTCGAGCACGCGGTGCACCTCGTAATCGCCAACTGCCTTGCCCTGCACTGATATTTTAGCCGCGTAGCGTTGCGTCGAAAGCCGGCCGCCCGACAGGTTGACGATGACGCTTTCGACTTCGACGCCCGCCATCCGCTCGGCTGCGTCGACCGCCAGCCGGATCGCGCCTTCCGCCGCCTCGAGATCGACGATCGCGCCCCCTTTGACGCCACGCGAGCGCTGATGGCCTATGCCGAGCACCTTGCAGCGATGCGTCCGACTGCGCAGCGAATCGCTCCGCTCCATCGGCGTGAGCCGCGCGATCAGGCACACGATCTTTGACCCCCCGACGTCGAGGATCGAAAGCACTGCGCTTTTGCGGGGCGGGATTTGGCGCATGCGGGGCGTGAGCGGATGAAAGCTCATTGCGTGGCGCCCTTCTTGGGATGGGCGTCGAAGCGCGCCATGCGCGCCGCCGCGGCATCGGCCGACAGCCTCGCGAAAGCTCGACCAGGCGTCCTGAGGTCCAGCCAGAGAATGTCGCGTTCGAGGATTCGCGACTGGCGCTCCAGTTTCAGCAGCGTCGCGACCGCGGCGCCGGGTGCAAATTCAGGAAGCTTCACCTCAACGCCGGATTTCATGTGAAAGTCCCAGCGCCGTCCGCCGACCAGCACACCGGCCTCGATCTTGGGCCGTAGTTCCTCGGCGTTGTCGAGCAGCCCAAGAAACTCGCCGAGCCGCGCATTGGCGTCGTCGCCCACGACGAACGGAAGGTTGTCGAGCCGCGCGTCGCGCAACTCGTCGATGATCGCGCCGTCGGCCGCGATCGTGTTGACCTCTCCGCCGCGCTGCCAGAGCGCGGACGGGGTGCGCTCGACCAGATCGATAGCGAGCCGGTCAGGGTAGAGTTTGCGCACGCTCGCCTGTTTGATCAGCGGCGTCTTTTCGAGCTTCTCGCGCGCCGCCTCTACGTCAAAGAACGGCACCGAATCCTTGGGCGAGACGCCGGCGAGGTTGAGAACTTCGCGTTCAGTCAAGCGGGACGCACCGGAGATGGTCACCATGCTGACGCCTAGGCCAAGTCCCCGCGCGACGAAATCGCCGACCCCGCCCTCAGCCGCAGCGAAGGCGCGGTACTCGCCGCCCCGCACGGCGCCAATCGCTCCCACGGTTAGGAGAAGCGTGGCCGCGAGCACGATCCCGAGGCCTCGAGGCGCCGGACGGTCGAAGCTGAAGCGAGTCAGCCAAGCGCCCCGTCGAGCGCGCTCGCCGCGCAAGAGCACGGCTGGCAGTCGAGCCGTGGAGGCCATGCCGGCGCTGGCGAACATCGGTTCCGCCAGAGAGCCGCCGATAAACTCTCTTACCGGTCGCAAGACGCGTCCTCCACCATCCACGCCACGAGGTCGCCGTAGGACAGCCCCGCGTAGGCCGCCATATCCGGCACCAGCGAAGTCTCGGTCATTCCCGGCTGTGTGTTGATTTCCAGACAGACCAGTTCCCCGTCTTCGCCTTTGGATTCGTCCCAACGAAAGTCAGCGCGACTGACGCCCCGGCAGCCCAGAGCGCGATGAGCACGCAACGACAAGTGTTGAACTTCTTGGTAAATTTTTGGTTTAATTTCCGCCGGCAACACATGAAGTGAACCGCCTTTGGCGTATTTTGCGTCGTAACCGTAGAAAGCCTCCGACACGGGGCGCACTTCTATTACGTCGAGGACACGGTCCCCCATGACGGCGCAGGTGAGTTCCTTGCCGGCGACGTAACGTTCAGCCAGCAGCACATCGCCGTAAGGCCAGTCCTCGCGTCCGACTTCTTGCGGCGGATGCGCGCGATCGTGTTTGACGATCACGACGCCAAAGGACGAGCCCTCGCTGACCGGCTTCAACACATACGGCGGCTCCATTGCGTGCCGCATGGCGGCCTCGTGGCGATTGATCAGGAGCCCTGGCGCCACGGGCACGCCGGCGGCGCTCATAATTGTCTTTGCGAGATCCTTCTGCAGCGCGAGCGCGGAGGCGCGGACGCCGGAATGCGTGTAAGGAATCTGTAGGATCTCGAGCACACCCTGGATCGACCCGTCCTCGCCGGCCGGCCCGTGCAGAGCGTTGAAGGCGACGTCCGGCCTGAGCCGCGCAAGCACATCGGCGATGTCCCTGCCGACGTCGATTCGGCTTACCCGGTGCCCGCGCGCCTCAAGGGCGTCGGCGCAACCTTTTCCCGAATTGAGCGAAACCGGCCGCTCCGCCGACCAGCCTCCCATCAATACCGCGATGTGTTTCATATTGAAGCGAGCCTTTCGCCGCGAGGCGCCTTGTTAAATTAGAATTAATGCGAGGGCCTTAATGAGGCCTTAACCCAACGGGCTCGCGAGACGATTTCAACTGAGATTTAACTTGATCGCCATAGCGGGCGAACTGTCTCGGCAGATTTTGACTTGCAATGGGCGCGAGAGGCGCCTATGGGTTTACTTGTTTCGCAACTGAATTGCTTCGGCGCCGACGGATTGTTCGATACGCCCTTAATTTGTGCCTTAACGGGCATCATGGGCTCCGCTCGACAAGGGATTGGTTCAGCGCGTGGGCGTCTCTCCGCCCCTTTGCCGCCTTCCCTCTGATTGACGCGAAAGCGTTCCGATAGGGAGTTCGCGGCTAAACGGGAAGGCGACCACCCGGATTTCCGGCAACGCGAGCCGCGAAACGTCGGCGCTCTTCACCGGGCGCCCCTCCATCGGCGACGAGGTTTTGTCCGCCGGGTTTTCTCAAGGTTAAAATGCCGGGGTCGCCTCGAAAAAATTCTCCTAACCTGCGCCCTAGCGCATGGTCGGGCGAATTCGAGGTTTCAGCGCGCCGCTTCGGGCCGCCTTTCCCGCCGACCAGCGCGGTCGCTCCCCCCGGAATCCGCTTCCACCCCCCAATCCCTTCCCACCCCCCAATCCCGTCCCATCCCCCAATCCCTTCCCATCCCCCTATGAACGCGCCCCATTACGTTGCACGCCGCTCGACATTAAAGTCGACGGCCGCTCGTGCGCGCGCGCCGAGAGTTACAGATGTCCAACAAGATGATTATCGATGCGTCCCACCCGGAAGAGACCCGGGTGGTCGTCCTACGAGGTAACCGGGTCGAAGAATTCGACTTCGAATCCGCTAGCAAGAAGCCGCTCAGAGGAAATATTTATCTCGCCAAGGTGACGCGCGTAGAGCCGTCGCTTCAGGCTGCTTTTATTGACTACGGCGGCAATCGCCACGGCTTCCTCGCCTTCTCCGAGATCCATCCCGATTATTACCAAATCCCGGTCGCTGACCGGCAGGCTTTGCTCGAGGAAGAAGCGCGCGCGCATCGCGACGACGAAGAGGACGCGAATAACGAGCGTCGCAGCCGTCGTCATCGTCGCCCTCGCGGCGGCGAAGCCGAATCCCGAGCGGTAGCCGACGATTCGGTGTCGCAGCCCGCCTATGAGACCGATGCGCGACCCGCGACGTTCGACGGCGGTGTGCATGAGCATGAGTCCGTCGCTGCGGAGCCCGCGACTAGCGCTCACGAGGCATCCGACGAACAACCTCCCTACGAATCGTCGCCGGCGTCCTACCAACATGTCGAGGATTACGCGACGTCGCCTGCTGAACCGGACAATGAGACGTCCGCGCCGAATTTGGCTCAGCATCAGGATTACGAGGCGCCGAAAGAGATACACGCCGACGAGATACACGCCGACGAGAGATCTGCCGACGAGAGATCTGGCGACGCGACCCAGGTTGACGCGCCGCATCCTGAGCCCTCGCCCGTCGAGGAAGTCGATGAGGACGAAGACGAGGTCACGACTCTTGGCGGCGGCGGAGACGAAGAAACCGCAAGGGCGCCGCGCGCCCGCGAGGACGAAGGCGAGCCCGTCGAGGTGATCGGCGGCGACGCGATGGACGAGACGCCTCGTCGCGTGGCCCGCCCGCGCCGACACTATAAAATTCAGGAAGTCATCAAGCGCCGGCAAGTATTGCTGGTTCAGGTAGTGAAGGAAGAGCGCGGCAATAAGGGCGCGGCGCTGACGACCTATCTGTCGCTTGCCGGCCGCTATTCCGTGCTGATGCCGAACACCGCACGCGGCGGCGGCATCTCTCGCAAGATCACCAACGCTCAGGACCGCAGCCGACTCAAGACGATCGCCGAAGATCTGGAAGTGCCAGACGGTATGGGAGTCATCCTGCGAACGGCGGGAGCATCGCGCACCAAGCAGGAAGTCAAGCGCGATTTCGAATATTTGCTGCGCATGTGGGAGACGGTGCGCGAGACCACGCTCGCGTCCAGCGCGCCAATGCTCGTCTATGAAGAAGGCTCACTGATCAAGCGCGCCATCCGCGACCTCTATTCAAAGGAGGTCGAGGAAATTCTAGTGGCCGGCGACGCGGGCTATCGCGAGGCGAAAGCCTTCATGCGGCTGCTGATGCCAAACCACATCCGCGCGGTCGTCCCCTATCGCGAAACGCAGCCGGTGTTCGCCAAGGCGGGCGTCGAGGCGCAACTCGACGCGATGTTCTCCAGTCAGGTGACGCTGAAGTCGGGCGGCTACATCGTCATCAACCAGACTGAAGCGCTGGTCGCGATCGACGTAAACTCGGGCCGATCCACGCGCGAGCACAACATCGAAGACACCGCGCTGCGCACGAACGTCGAGGCCGCGGACGAAATTGCGCGCCAGTTGCGATTGCGCGACCTCGCCGGCCTGATCGTCGTCGACTTCATCGACATGGAGGAAGGACGCAACAACCGCACCGTGGAACGGCGCATGAAAGATGCGCTCAAGAACGACCGGGCGCGCATCCAGGTCGGACGCATTTCGCATTTCGGCCTGCTCGAAATGTCGCGCCAGCGTATTCGCACTGGCGTACTCGAGGGCTCGAGCGTTCCCTGCGCACATTGCATGGGCTCGGGAATCGTGCGCTCGACCTCCTCGGTCGCGCTGCATGTTCTCCGCGTGCTGGAGGATGCGCTGATCAAGAGCGCCGCCAATGACATGATGCTACGCGCCCAAACCACGGTCGCGCTCTACATCCTGAATCACAAGCGCGCGCATCTTCGCGATCTCGAGCGCCGCTTCGGCGTCGCAATCATCGTTGAGGCGGATGATAGCTTGAGCGTTGGCAACAATCACGCGATTGAGCGCGGCGAACCTGCGAGCGGCATTCGCGTAAGCGAGGCGGAACTCGAGCACAAGCCGGCTGGCTACGGCGTTGCCGACGAGGAGGACGAGGTCGCGATCGAGGAGATGATTGAGGCTGAGGACGAACCCGAGTTGTTGGAGGCCAAAGTCCCGGAGGACGAAGCGGAAGAGACGGAAGGCGAAGAGGGCGAAGGCGTTGAAGGCGAGGGCGACGCCAATCGCAAACGCCGCCGCCGTCGGCGCCGGCGCGGCAGCGAACGGCTACCCGCCTCGGAGGCGATGTCCGCGGAAGCGCCGCAGCCTGCCGACGACGGCCTTGCCATGGTCGCGGAAATCGGCGGCGACTTCTCGCAAGTTGTGGCGCGCGAAGGCGAAGAAGGTGGACGCCCCAACGGCGTGCGCCGGCGTCGCTCGCGGCGAGGCCGTCGCGGCGAGCGTGATCGCGGTTTCGCGCCCATCGGTGAAGGCGCCGAGGCTGGCGAGGCCGGTGAGGGCGCTTCAGAGTTCGAGCCGGAGACTGAAGGTTTCGCGGCGGAAATGTCGCCTGCTGTCGATGCGGATATTCCGCAATCGGAGACAGCAGTCGTAGCGCACGAGGCAGAGAACGAGCCGGCAGCTGCGGAGTCTGCGCTTGGGGAACCTGCCGCGCCGGCGGAGCCTGTCACGACAGAGCCGACGGCCGTTGCAGACTCGCCGGCAACCGAACACGTCGTTGCGGAGGCGGCGCCGGTTGCTGCCCTCGCCGAGTCTGCTCCCACCGACGAGCCACAGGCATCGCCTGTCGCTTCCGCGGAAATGCCCCCCGAAGCGCCCGCTGCGCCAGAGCCAGAACCCGCTGTCGAGGAGCCGCCGCGTCCTCGCAGATCCGGCTGGTGGCAGCGCGCGAAAAGCACGCTAGTCGGCGAGTAAGCTCCCACATCAAGCCGAGCTCTGGCGGTCGCCTGTTTTTACCCTCCCCACTTTGGGGAGGTGGAGCACAGAGACGCCACCCTCGACCCGGCGGCTTGTTCTCTACCCGCTCTGGCTATGAGAGCGGCGGAATAGTCGTCGATGACGGAGACCTCGTTGAAAACACTTCTCGCGCCTTGGGCCTTTTGGGCGCTCCTTTCCGCAGCCTTTGCAGCGTTGACCGCGATCTTCGCCAAGATCGGCGTTGAAAACGTCAATTCCGATTTTGCGACCTTTCTGCGCACGATTGTCATTCTTGCCGTGCTTGCCGTCATGCTGACGGCCTTGGGTGAGTGGCAAGCGCCTGGCGAAATCTCGACGCGAACCTACATATTCCTTGCGCTTTCCGGCCTTGCGACTGGCGCTTCCTGGCTTAGCTATTTTCGTGCCCTAAAACTCGGCGACGCTTCGCGAGTAGCGCCGGTCGACAAACTCAGTGTGGTGCTGGTCGCGATATTCGGCGTGGTTTTCCTCAGCGAGAAGCTCTCGGGCGTCAACTGGCTCGGCGTCGGGTTGATCGCGGCGGGGGCGACGCTGGTCGCGTGGCGTAGCTGAGCGCAACGCCGCTTGTCCGGCCCGCCCGGCCCTGCTATCTCCAAACCAATCCCGATTTCTCCGAGCCTGACGAGGACGCCATGGCTGCGCGCCAGTTCATCTATCACATGAAGGGTCTCACCAAGACCTATCCCGCCGGCAAGAAGGTGCTGGATAATGTCCATCTCTCCTTCTACCCCGACGCCAAGATTGGCGTGCTCGGCGTCAATGGTTCGGGCAAGTCGACGCTCATGCGCATCATGGCCGGCATCGACAAGGAATATGTCGGCGAAGGCTTTGTCGCCGAGGGGGCCAAGGTCGGCTATCTCTCGCAGGAGCCCCCGCTCGACCCCGCATTGACCGCGCGCGGTAACGTCATGCAGGGCGTCAAGGAAAAGCAGGATATCCTCGATCGCTACAACGACCTCGCGATGAATTATTCCGATGAGACCGCGGACGAGATGACGCGGCTGCAGGACGAAATCGAATCGCAGGGTCTGTGGGACCTCGACAGCCAAGTCGAGCAGGCGATGGACGCGCTTAGCTGCCCGCCCGACGACGCCGATGTGACGACGCTATCGGGCGGCGAGCGTCGCCGTGTCGCGCTCTGCAAGCTTTTGTTGGAAAAGCCCGAGCTGTTGCTGCTCGACGAACCAACTAACCATCTCGACGCCGAGACCGTGAGCTGGCTCGAGGGCTATCTGCGCAGCTATCCCGGCGCCATACTGATCGTCACCCACGATCGCTACTTTCTCGATAACGTGACGAGCTGGATTCTTGAACTCGATCGCGGCAAGGGCATTCCCTACGAGGGCAACTACTCCGCCTGGTTGAAGCAGAAGCATAAGCGGCTCGATCAGGAAAACCGCGAGGACGCGGCGCGACAGCGCGCGTTGGCGCAGGAATCCGAGTGGATCGCCGCTTCGCCCAAGGCGCGCCAAGCCAAGTCGAAGGCCCGCATCGCCAAATATGATGAGCTGGTGGCCAAGCAGAACGACAGGGCGCCCTCGACCTCACAGATCGTCATCCCGGTCTCCGAACGGCTGGGAAATACCGTGATCGAGTTTGACAATCTGTCGAAGGGCTTTGGCGACGAGCTGCTGATTGACGGTCTCACCTTCAGGCTGCCGCCGGGCGGCATAGTCGGCGTCATCGGGCCGAACGGCGCCGGCAAGACCACACTGTTCCGGATGATCACGGGCCAGGAAAAGCCCGACAAGGGCACGATAAAGATCGGCGACTCCGTCCAGATCGGCTACGTCGACCAGTCGCGCGACTCGCTCGATCCGAAGAAGACGGTCTGGGAGGAAATCTCCGACGGCTATGAGTTGCTGCATCTCGGCAAACGCGAGATCAACAGCCGCGCCTATTGCGGCGCGTTCAACTTCAAGGGCTCCGACCAGCAGAAAAAGGTCGGGATGATCTCGGGCGGTGAGCGCAACCGCGTTCATCTCGCCAAGATGCTGAAGAGCGGCTCAAACTTGCTGATGCTCGACGAGCCCACTAACGACCTCGATGTCGATACGCTTCGCGCGCTGGAAGAGGCGCTGCTCGACTTCGCGGGCTGCGCGGTCATCATCAGCCATGATCGCTTCTTCCTCGACCGCATCGCCACGCACATTCTCGCGTTCGAGGGCGACAGCCATGTCGAGTGGTTCGAGGGCAATTTTGCCGATTACGAGGAGGACAAGAAGCGCCGTCTCGGCATCGACAGCGTGATCCCGCATCGGCTGAAGTACAAGAAGTTCTCACGCTAGGCGACGTCGGGGGGCAGCCGCCTCTCTCGCCGGCAATCGCGACGTGCTATCCCCAGGGTCAACCAACCTTGGGGAGGCGCGCGTGCCGGCATTCGGCGACTATCAGAACGAGATCTACTTCAAGGGTCTGAGCGGCGTTAAGCCGAAACTGCCCGTCGACTTCGCCTCGCTCGAGCGCCGCGCCCGCGCCGCCTTGCCCGATTCGGTGCTGGATTATGTCGCTGGCGGCTGCGGCGACGAGCGCACGCAGGACGTCAACGTGACGGCCTTCCAGCGCTGGGGCGTCATTCCGCGCATGATGGTCGATTGCACGAAGCGCGATCTCAGCGTTAACCTGTTCGGCCTCAACCTGCCCTCGCCAATCTTCATGGCGCCCATCGGCGTGCTGGGCATTTGCGCACAAGATAGTCACGGCGACCTCGCCACGGCGCGGGCGGCGGGGATCGCGCGTGTCCCGATGGTCGCCTCTACGCTGTCCAATGATCCCATGGAATCGGTTGCGCAAAACCTCGGCGACGGGATCGGCTTCTTCCAACTCTACACGCCAACCGACCGCGAACTCGCGGAAAGCTTTGTGCGCCGCGCGGAAGCGGCCGGCTTTAAGGGCATCGTGGTGACGCTCGACACCTGGGTCTCGGGCTGGCGTCCGCGCGACCTCAACAGTTCGAATTTTCCGCAATTGCGCGGCGCGGCGCTCGCCAATTATTTCTCCGATCCACGCTTTCGCGCATTGCTCGACAAGCCTCCCGAGGCGGACCCCGCGACCGCGATCCGCGCCTGGGGCCGCGTATTCGGCAAGCCGCTGACCTGGGCCGACCTGCCGTGGCTGCGCGGGTTGACCAAGCTGCCGTTGATCTTCAAGGGAATCTGCCATCCCGACGACGCGCGCCGCGCGATCGATGGCGGCGCCGACGCGATCTACTGCTCCAACCATGGCGGGCGGCAGGCGAACGGCGGGATCGCCGCGATCGACTTGCTGCCCGGCGTCGTCGCCGCGTGCGGCAAGACCCCGGTCATGTTCGACTCCGGCGTGCGCTCCGGGACCGACGTGGTCAAAGCCCTCGCTCTCGGCGCTGCGCTCGTCGGCGTAGGACGTCCCTATGCCTATGGTCTCGCCCTCGACGGCGCGGACGGCGTGGTCCACGTCCTGCGCTCGATCCTCGCCGAGGCCGACCTTCTGATGGCGGTCGACGGCTATCCCACACTCGCTCATTTGAACGCCGAGGCGCTGATGCGGGTGTGAGCAGATGCGCGGCGCGTTGACCCTCCGCGCCGCAGATGTTACCTGCTGACATGTCAGCGTGGAACGTAAACCCGCGCGATGTCATAGACGGCGGCGCGGGTGCGCTCGTCGTCCAATCAGGAGGAAACGATGAAGCATTTCACCTCGTCGGCCGCAATGGGCGCCCTGGCCGTCTCCCTGCTGGGCGGCGCCGCGCTCGCTGACACATCCAAAATGAAAATCGCTTTTTCCAACAATTACGCAGGCAATTCCTGGCGTCAGGCGATGTTGGACAGCTACGGCATTGTCGTCAAAAAAGCCGTTGACGATCACGTCGTCGGGGCCGCCGACGTGTTCACAACGGCGGACAAGGAAGTGCCGACGCAGGCCGCGCAGATCCAGAACTTGATCCTGCAAGGTTACAACGCGATCGTGATTGACGCCGGCTCGCCCGACGCGCTCAACGGCGCCGTCAAGCAGGCTTGCGACGCCGGAGTCGTGGTCGTTTCATTCGATGGCATCGTCACCGAGCCCTGTGCGTATCGCGTGGTCGTCGACTTCAAGGCGATGGGCAAGCAGGAAGTCGAGGAGATGGCCAAGTTCCAGCCCAAGGGCGGGAACCTACTCGAAATCCGTGGCCTTGCCGGCACATCGATCGATGAGGCGATCCACGACGGCATCGCGGAAGGCGTCAAAGCGCATCCCAATTTCAAGATCGTCGGCGCCGTCACGGGGGACTGGGACCAAACGACGGCGCAGAAGGCAGTCGCAACCGTAGCGCCCTCCTTGCCTTTGATTGTCGGAGTAGTCGACCAGGGCGGCGATGGTTATGGCGCTGCGCAGGCCCTAGCCGCCGCGGGCAAGCCGCGCCCGACCATCATTATGGGCAACCGCCAGGACGAACTCGAGTGGTGGAAGCAGCAGAAGGACAAGGACGGCTATTCGACTTGGTCCGCCTCGATCGCGCCCGGCGTTTCCTCGTTGGGTTTCTGGGTCGCTCAGCAGGTGCTGGACGGACGCAAGGACGTGCCGCACGACTTGCTCGTTCCCTATCTTGCTTTTACCCAAGCTGACTTCGAGCAGGAACTGCCGAAAATCCCGAAGGGCGGTGTCGCGAGCCATGAATATTCGCAAGCCGATGCAATCGCGGCTATTAAAACCAACTTGAAGTGAGGCGCGTCCCCTGCCCCTCGTTGGGCGGGGAACCGACGCCGCTTGCACGCCCCAAACTGACGACTGCATGCCTGCCCTCCCAAAGGGGGGCAGTAAACCCCGCCTTCAGGATCCCTCCGCTTGATTCGACCTGACGGCGAAAAACTGGTTGACCTTGACGGCGTCGAAAAATCTTTCGGCGCCGT
The DNA here is from genome assembly GCA_043746145.1 of Hyphomicrobiales bacterium. Taxonomy (GTDB): domain Bacteria; phylum Pseudomonadota; class Alphaproteobacteria; order Rhizobiales; family Beijerinckiaceae; genus Roseiarcus. The sequence continues at coordinate 13,143 of JAYTRP010000078.1, forward strand.
TCGCGCGCTTGCCGGCGTCAGCCTAAGCATTTCGCGAGGCGAGTGCGTCGGCATCGTTGGCCATAACGGGGCCGGCAAGTCTACGCTGATGCATGTGCTCGCGGGCGGGATCAGCCCGGACCAGGGCCGCATCGTCTTTGCGGGCGAAACCCAGGGAACCTACGACGCAGGCCGCGCGGCGGCGCTTGGCTTGCGCTGCGTCTTCCAGGAATTGTCGCTCTGCCCCAATCTGACGGTTGCGGAGAACGCGCGCGTGTTCCATGCCTCGATCCGCGGTTTCGGTTGGCGGCGGCGGGCAGGCCGGTTGATCGTCGACAAGCTCGATGAGATTTTTCCTGGCCACGGCGTTTCAGCCAATGCTCTCGTGCAGGACCTCTCGATCGGTCGGCGCCAGATGGTCGAGATCGCGCGCGCGTTCACCGTTTCCGACGCTCCGGCGCGTCTTGTCATCCTCGACGAGCCCACTTCGTCGCTCGATGCGCATAGCGCGGCGCAGTTGGTCGCATTTGTGCGCAAAACCGTCGCTGCCGGCGTAAGCTGTACCCTGATCTCGCATATCCTGGGCGAAGTGCTGCAGACGAGCGACCGCATTATCGTAATGCGCGACGGCAAAGTGGTCGCCGCCGATGCCGCTGAGGCCTTCGACCGCGCGCGGCTGATCGCGGCCATGGGCGGCGTCGCCGAAACGGGCGCGAGCCGCGAACCGGCGCTCGCGCGGTTGGCTGGCGAGGCGCCGATCCGTGTACGCATCCGGCCACGCGGCGGTGGCGAGGAACTCGTCGCGCGCGAAGGCGAGATCGTCGGCCTCGCTGGGCTCGCAGGGCATGGACAAACCGCGCTGTTATTGCAGACGTTTGAGGCGGCTCGCAAGCGACGCGGCGGGGTCGAAGGCCCAGTGGCGCTCGTAGCCGGCGATCGCCAATCGGACGGGATTTTTCCGCAATGGTCAATTGCTGAAAACATTGGCGTGCGCTCGCTCAACCAGTTGCGAAAGGGGCCGTTGCTCTCGCTGGACCGCGAACGGGCGCTTGCGAATTCCTGGCGCGAGCGCATCAAAATCCGAACGCCAGACGTCAGCGACAACATTCTGTCGCTCTCTGGCGGCAATCAGCAGAAGGCGCTGTTCGCACGGGCGCTCGCCTCCGACGCCAAAATCGTGCTCATGGACGACCCGATGCGCGGCGTCGACTACGGCACCAAACTCGAGGTTTACGACCTTGTGCGAGCCGAGGCGCGCTCGGGCCGCGCATTCCTATGGTACACCACGGAGACCGAGGAACTGAAAAATTGCGACCGGGTCTATGTCTTTCGCGACGGCGCAATCGTCGCGCATCTTCAGCACGACGAGATCACAGAAGACCGTGTGATCCACTCCTCCTTCGCCGGCGCGGCTTGAGATGAGCGAAGCCGCCGTCCGCTCCCGGCGCGGGCCCGATGTCCGTCGCGTGCTGCGCGCCGCCCTACCAGCGATGTCACTGGCTATCGTGCTCGGCGCGATCGCCTATCTCAACCCCCGCGTGATCAGCTATTTCGGCTTCACGCTGATGCTCAACTACGCCATGCCGATCGTGCTGGCGACGCTAGCGCAGATGTTCGTGATGACGGCCGGCGACATCGATCTGTCGATCGGCGCCTTCGTCGGCTTCTCCTGCTGCGTGGCGGCGACTTTCCTTCGCGACCAACCGGGGCTCGGCGTGCTGATCCTGGTCGGCTGCATCGTGCTTTACGGCGCACTAGGCGCGCTGGTGCACTGGCGCAACCTGCCCTCGATCGTGGTGACGCTCGGCATGAGTTTCGTCTGGCAGGGCCTCGCGATTCTGTTGCTGCCCAAGCCCGGCGGCAAGGCGCCCGACTGGCTGATCGCTTCCATGAGCTATCGCCCGCCGTTCGCGCCACTGCCGATCGCGGCGGCGATCGCATTCGCGGCGATTGGCTATTTCGGCCTGATGCGCACGTCCTATGGCGCGATTCTGCGCGGCGTCGGCGGCAATGCCGTGGCGATCCAGCGAGCCGGTTGGTCGTTGCTCGCGGCGAGGACAACGCTCTACGGGCTGACGGGATTGTTTGGGGTGCTCGCAGCGCTTGCGCTGGTGGGCATCACGCGCTCGGCCGACGCCAATATCGGCAACGGATATACCTTACTATCGATTGCCGGCGTCATCTTGGGCGGGGGCGAATTCATTGGCGGCATTGTCTCGCCGATCGGCGCGGTGATCGGGGCGCTCACGCTGACGCTCGCCTCAACGCAGTTGCTCGGCTTCCTCAAAATTCCACCGGACTGGCAGGTCGGCGCCAATGGCGCGATCCTTGTCGTGGTGCTCGCCGCGCGCGCACTCATCAGCCGCCGCGAGGGCGATCGATGAAAGGCGCACTTGCAGTCTTGCTCCGCCGCCCCTGGATCTGGTCGTTCATCGGCGCGCTCGTGGTCTGGCTCGCCGCGATTCAGTTCACCGGCGGATACGGCGCCGGGGGCATGCTGACAGCCGCGTTTTCGCTCGCCGTATTCGCGGTCGTGGTCGGCGTCGGGCAGATGTTCGTCATCACGCTGGGTCCCGGCAATATCGATCTCTCGCTGCCCGCCAATATCGGGCTTGCGAGCGCGGTCGCGATGAAGACGATGAACGGCGACGACAGGCTGGTCGCACTTGGGCTCGCCGCCGCGCTTGTCTGCGGACTTGGCGTAGGCGTCGCCAACTATCTGCTAATCCGGCTCTTGAGAATCCCTCCGATCATCGCGACGCTCTCGGCCAGCTTCGTGATCCAGTCAATTGACATCAGCTACGGGCGCGGGCTGCAGATCAAGCCGCCGCCGGGCTACGCCGATTTCACCAACATCCTGATCTTTGGCGTGCCGCTGATAGCGGTGCTAACCGCTTTGTTCACGGCGCTGGCGGCGCTGGCGCTGAGGCGCACGATCTACGGCCGTTCTGTGCTGGCGATTGGGCAGAACATCCGCGCTGCCCGCCTTGCCGGCGTTGCGGTTGAGCCGGTGCGTTTTGCGACCTACGCCCTTTGCGGGACGCTCGGCGGCCTCGACGGCGCGATGCTGGCTGGATACTTCCGAGGCGCGAACGTCGATATCGGCAACGAATATCTTCTGCTGTCGATCGCGGTGGTGGTGATCGGCGGAACATCGGTGGCGGGCGGTAAGGCGAACGTGCCCGGCGTTTGGGGCGGCGCGCTGTTTCTGGTTCTGTTGCAGACGATGCTCAACACGTTTGGCGTCAGCGCCGGGGTACGGCTTCTGTTGACGGGGCTGATCATCGTCGCGGTGATCACGGCGGCGGGCGGACCGAAGCCGGCGCGGTAAAGCGCGCCCCGGACTTCATTGCGCACCCATGCCCTGAACGCTAAGGGGACCGGACCGACGCTGCCCGTCGTCATCGCGATGAGCAAAGCGAAGCGGCGATCCAGGGCCGAAACCTACACCGCCCTCTTCACGCCGCAGTCCGTGCAGACATTGCTCGCGTCAGCCCAGGAATTCTAGCTTGAACCGCGCGCTTCCGCTCCTGATCGTCCTGGCTCTCACCGCCCCCGCATGGGCCGCTGATTTGCCGACTATCCCGCCGCTCATTGTCGATCCGCACCCTCAGCCGTTCGACTGGAAAGGGCTGTATATCGGAACGGGCGTTTCATTCAGCGCGGCGAAGGGACAGAAGGGGCAGGTCGGCGGCGACGTGTTCGCGGGCTATGATAAGCGATTTGATAACCACTTCGTGCTCGGCGTTCAGTTCGACACCGGCTATCAGCCCTGGCTCATGCCGAGCGGGCGCTTCAAGGGCTTCGATTTTGCCGAAACCAGCGTGAAGCTGGGCTACGAAATGGGCCGACTTACGCCCTATGTCACGCTCGGGGGCGGTATAGCCAAGGCGACAAGCTTCAACTCCGGCCTGCCAAATGCCGACGATTCAATCAACGGCCTGTTCTATGGACCGGGCGCGGCGCATCCCATGACTTCAGTCGGCGCCGGGTTCGACTATGCGGTGGCCAACAACGTTCACGTCGGGCTTTCCGCCCATGTGTCCAACGGCGGCCCTCCCACTCCCTGAGCCGATCGGTTGCGCGGCGTCCGTCCTCGGGCTAGTCAGGCCGCGCCCCACGCCCCTTCCCGACGAGCCTTTCAGATCATGCAAAAAGTTTCCCGCCGCGCCCTCCTCGCTGGAGTCGTCGCGGCTTCCGTGACGCGCCTCGCTGACGGTGCGGCGGCGCAGTCGCCCAGTCCGGGCTTTGGGCAGAACGACGTCATCAAGCGCGCGCGCGAACTAGCGGCGGCCCCGTATGACGCGGCTACGCCGGCGCTGCCCGAGGCGATCGCCAAACTCGACTACGACTCTTGGCGCGATATCCGTTTCAAGACCGACCGGCCGCTGCTTGGCGCGCCGAACGCAACGTTCCGGCTGGAACTGTTCCATCTAGGCCACCTTTACACCCGCCCCGTGGTGGTCAACGTGCTGCGTGACGGTATGCCTGCGCCAATCCCCTACTCCACCGACTTGTTCGACTACGGCCGCAACAAGGTCACCGGCGCAATGCCGATCAATCTCGGCTTCGCCGGTTTTCGCCTGCGCTATCCCCTTAATGCGCCGCATGTATTGGACGAGGTGATCGCCTTCCTCGGCGCGAGCTATTTTCGTTTCCTGGGCCGCGGTCAGCGCTACGGAATTTCCGCACGCGGTCTTGCAATCGGGCCGGGCGCCAAGGTGAACGAGGAATTCCCCTACTTCCGCGAGTTCTGGATCGAGACGCCGGACCCGACCGCGGAGCATATCGTGATTCACGCGCTGCTCGACGGCGAGAGCGCGACCGGCGCCTATCGCTTCGACATTTTTCCCGCGCAGGAGACCAGCGTCGAAGTCGTCGCCACCCTGTTTGCACGCAAGGCGATCCCGGCGCTCAACATCGCGCCGCTGTCGTCGATGTTTTATGATGGCAAGAACGATCATCGGATCGGCGACGATTATCGCCGCGAACTGCACGATTCCGATGGCTTGATGATGCATACCGGCGCTGGCGAATGGATCTGGCGACCGCTCAGCAATCCCGTGGCCCCGGTGATCTCCACCTTCCTCGACACCAACCCGCGCGGCTTTGGCCTTGCGCAGCGGGACCGGGCGTTCGAGGATTACCAGGATCTCGACCTCGCCTACGAGCTGCGTCCAACCTATTGGATCGAGCCGCGCGACGGATGGGGCGACGGCGGCGTGCAACTGGTCGAATTGCCTACTGTGAATGAGACCAACGACAATATCGTCATGGCCTGGGCGCCCAAGGAAACCCTTGAGGCGGGACGCTCGACCTCGTTCGCCTACCGCATCACTGCGCTGATGAATGACGGGCGACTAACACCCGGCGCCCGCGCCATCAACACGTTCCGCGCCTCACCGCACGCCTTGGGCGCGCCAGAATCGGCTCCCGATGGCGCGACGCGATTTCTGATCGATTTCTCCGGCGGCGAACTCAGCTATTACCTCAGCGACCCCACGCTGATCGAAGTCGTGGCGTCCACCTCGGTTGGACGCATCATCCGTACGTTCCTGCAGCCTAACACCCACGCGCGCGGCTTCCGCGCCGGGATCGACGTCGTCGTCGATCTCGGCCAGAGCTGTGATGTCAGGGTGTTTCTGCGTTCCGGCGTCAGGGCGCTGTCGGAAACCTGGACCTTCCCCTGGCGCGCGTAAAGCATCGCGCAAGTTGATCCTCGTCATTTTTGGACGTAGTTGTTGGCGTATTCCTGGCTTGTGTTTGGCGGCGCCAGACAATGAACAGCCGCGATGCGGCCGGAGAATGCGATGACCCAGACCATTTGGCAGGCATTCTATTACGACAACCCAGAGGGAACGCAGGCTCCCGTGCGGTGCGAATTGCTCGAAGCAGAAACCGAATGCGCCGCGCTTGCGATCGCCCGCCAACACGCGGGCCAAGCGAAACGTATAGAGGTCGCGAGCCCTCACTGGGGAGAGCAGCCCACGCGAGTGATTCAGACCGGCGAACTAAATAAGCCAGCTTAGACCCAGGTCAACGCCGACCTCGACCGAAGCTCTGAGCGAACAACGGATTCAGACACAGCACGACCCGAGTTGGCGGCCGTATCGCTTTACTGTTTGCGAACCGCGCTTGCCTCAATCGCGCTTGCCTCATGCGCGGAGCGCCGCGTCAATATCGCGCCACAAATCCTCGACGCCTTCGATTCCAGCCGACAGACGCAACAGATCGGTCGGGCACGGCGAGCCCGGGCCTTCGATTGACGCGCGATGCTCGATCAGCGACTCGACGCCGCCGAGCGACGTTGCGCGCTTCCACAGTTTGACATTGGCGGCGGTCTTGACGGCAGCGGCTTCGCCCGCGCGAACGCGGATCGACAGCATCGCGCCAAAACCGCCGCGCATCTGCCGCTTGGCGACGTCATGGCCGGGATGATGCGGCAGGCCAGGGTAGAGGACGTCGCTCACCGCAACATGGTTTGAGAACCGCGCCGCGAGTTCGGCGGCGTTGGCGGCGGCGGCGCGCACGCGCACGTCCAGCGTGCGCATGCCCCGGATCAACAGAAACGCTTCAAACGGCCCGAGCAGCAAGCCGAGGCTCTGGCGGATCTTTCTCGCCCGCGCCGCAAGGTCGTCATCGCGCGCAAAACATAGCGCGCCAGCCAGCACGTCGGAATGGCCGTTGAGGTATTTGGTCGCCGAATGCATCACGACATCGGCGCCGAGCGCGATCGGCTGGGTGAATACGGGGGTCGCGCAGGTCGAGTCGATGGCGAGCTTCGCGCCTGCCGCATGCGTCAGCGCAGCCGCGCCGGCGATATCGCTGACACCCCAGAGCGGGTTGCTCGGCGACTCGAGCCAGACAAGTTTGGTCGCCCCGGGTCGGATCGTTTGGGCGATCGCGTCGAGGTCCTCGGCGTCGCAGAATTCGACTACGAGGCCGTGCAACGGCGCTTCGGTCGCGAGCCAATTGCGCAGCGCCCAGTACATTACGCGAGGCGCGACGACATGGGCGCCTCGCGGCAGGCTCAAAAACAGTGCGGTGGCGGCCGACATGCCGGAGCCGAACGTCAGCGTCGCTGCGGCGCCTTCGAGGGCG
>JAYTRP010000079.1:0-2193 GCA_043746145.1 Hyphomicrobiales bacterium
CGATCCCCCGCTCAACACCAAGGACAAGGGCTATCTCTGGTTTGCGGTGCAAAAGGTGGACGCAGCGCACGATCGCAGCTTCGACGACGTCAAGCCGAAGGTCGAGGCGGACTGGCGCGCGGACCAGACCGAGAAGAAGCTCGCCGACAAGGCAGCCGATCTGGTCAAGCAGATCAACGCCGGCGCCAACCCCGCCGATCTCGCCAAGGCGGCCAATGTCGAGCTGAAACAAGCCAAGGACTTGCACCGTTCCGGCGGCGGAGGATTGCCCGCCAACGTCGCATCGGCGCTGTTCGCGGTCGGCCCCGAAAAAGCGGGCTCTGCAATGGTGGGCGATGGGCGGCTTCTGTTCAAGGTGACCGCGGACGCGACGCCCGCTCCTGACGCTGCGGACCCCGGCGTGAAAATCGCGGCGCAGCGGACTACGGACGAACTGCGCAACGGCGTCATCGACGAGTTCCTCACCGCCCTGAAACGCCAGCTCGGCGTCAAGATCAACGAGCGCGTGCTGCAGGGCGCCGAGGGAGGCTGACCCGATGGCGGCTCCCGACAACGAAGCGGCGGCCGCCTATGCCGCCGGCCGGGCGAGCGTGCTGACGACGACGCTCGTCGCCGATCTCGAAACACCGGTTTCGGCCTATCTCAAGCTCGCAAAAGGGCGAGCGGGCAACATGTTCCTGCTCGAATCGATCGAGGGCGGCGCCTCGCGCGGCCGCTATTCCATGATTGGGCTCGATCCCGACCTGATCTGGCGCTCGAGCGGCACGGGCGCGCAAATCAACCGGCGCGCGCGCACCGATCCCGACGCCTTCACGCCCTGCCCCGGCAAACCGCTGGAAGCCTTGCGAGCTCTGCTGGCGGAATCGCGGATCGACTTGCCGCCGGGCCTGCCGCCGATGTCGGCGGGCGTGTTCGGCTACCTCGGTTACGACATGGTGCGCCACATGGAGCGGCTGGCCGTCGCCAAGCCCGACCCGATTGGCGTGCCCGAGGCGATCCTGATCCGCCCAACCGTGATGGTCGTGTTCGACAGCGTGCGCGACGAGATGGTGGTGGTCACGCCGATCCGCCCGGCGGAGGGCGTCAGCGAAACGGCCGCGCGCGAGGCCGCACAAACGCGCATCGACGCCGTGGTCGAAGCGTTGGAGGGTCCGCTCGATCATGCGCCCCCGCCGGTCGACCCGACCTTGCTCGCCGATAAAGCCGTGTCGAACACAACCGAGGCGGAGTTTCTCGCCATGGTCGGCAGGGCGAAGGACTACATCGCCGCCGGCGATGCATTCCAGATCGTGCTGTCGCAGCGTTTCACCAGCCGGTTCGAGCTATCGGCGTTCTCACTTTATCGCGCGCTGAGACGCGTGAACCCCTCGCCGTATCTCTGCTTTCTCGATTTTGGCGGCTTTCAGATCGTCGTCTCAAGCCCCGAAATCCTGGTCCGGCTGCGTGACCACAAGGTGACGATCCGCCCGATCGCTGGCACACGCTGGCGCGGCGCTACACCTGAAGAGGACGCGAGACTAGGGCGCGAGTTGCTCGCCGATCCCAAGGAGCGGGCGGAACATCTGATGCTGCTTGATCTGGGCCGCAACGACGTCGGCAGGGTCGCCAGGATCGGCACAGTCGAGGTGACCGACAGCTTCTTCGTCGAGCGTTACAGCCACGTCATGCACATCGTCTCCAACGTCGAGGGCGCGCTGCGCGACGATCTCGACGCGGTGGCGGCACTGTCGGCGGGTTTTCCCGCCGGCACGGTATCGGGCGCGCCAAAAGTTCGCGCAATGCAGATCATCGACGAACTCGAGAAAGACAAGCGCGGCATCTACGCCGGCTGCATTGGCTATTTCGGAGCCGGGGGCGAGATGGACACCTGCATCGTGCTGCGCGCCTCGGTGGTGAAGGATGGGCTGATGCACGTCCAGGCCGGCGCAGGAATCGTCTACGATTCCGATCCGGCCTCCGAACATCGCGAATGCGTCAACAAGGCGCAAGCGTTGTTTCGTGCAGCGGACGAGGCGGTCAGATTCGCGACCAAGTCTAAACGGGGACAATAAGCCCCACGAAATGAGGGCAACAGACCCTCTGGGCGGCAAAGAGGAAACAGGCGAATGACGCGATACGTCGGCGCCATCGATCAGGGCACCACCTCGACGCGGTTCCTCGTCTTCGACCGAGCGGGCGCGATAGTCGCCTCGG
>JAYTRP010000080.1:0-2193 GCA_043746145.1 Hyphomicrobiales bacterium
CAGCAGGCTTGTAGCGACCCACCCCTTGCCAGGAGCCGCGATCTCTAAATCGATACGGGTCGTCAATCCTTAAGCTCGCGCGATAGCTTTCGGGGTGGCGGAAGTTGCATGGTTGGATGTTGCGCGCCGTCGGTGAGTTCGCCGACGCGCGCCTCCAATTAAGCCTTGAGCAGCACGGTCTTGATCTCGTATCGGCCAAACGCGACCGCCTCGCCCCACTCAATGGCGTCAACCATCGCCCTGGCAAGAGCGCCATTGTTCCAAGCGCTGCTTGCGAGCGAGGTCTCCTTGCCTTTCGAGGATGCATGAACAACGATGCCGCCGTTTTGCGCCGGCGTCACGGTATTGACCAGCCGAGGCCAAACTCGCGACACAACGGAACGAAATCCGTCTTACCTGAGAGACGAGCTTTGGGAGGACTTTGTGCCTGTGACGCCCTTGCCCGGGCGGCGATCGTCCGCGAGAAGTAGAGTTTCGTAAAGTGATTGATTGCGAGCGCCCTCGATCCGCAGGTACGACTATTCACCCCACTGTTCGCATCCCGGCATCGGTTCAATCTAGCAGCCTGGCCGGCTATCGCCGTTGATGCGGGCAATTTTGATCTCATTCAACCACATCAGGAGAATCCGTTGCTGCATGTACGCCATACACGCCGGCGCCGGTAACATTTGCCCTTGGGCGGCATAGACAGGCGCACATTGATTCCAATCATCAGCCTGCTGTTTGCAATTGCGGCAACAATGCGCTTTTTTAGCAAACCATTGGTGATATGTGGAAAGCGACAGTCTGGCGCATAGTGACGAAGATGAGATCGAAGTCACGCCCAAGATGGTCGAGCCGGGGGTTGAGGTTATTTCTGCTCGTTGGCTCGAGTTTGTATTGGATCGTGGCGTAGAAATTTTGCGCGCAACGATAAGGGATGTGTTTAACGCAATGTCGCTACATGACTCTTATCTGGCGAGCCCCGAACGGCAAAGCCAAGCTAGGCCTTGCCGTCAAATGGGCTTACTCCGAGGATCGTCTATCTTTTGTCATGGACCTTCGCGAGGGCGTCAAGTTCAGCGACGGCAGCCCGATGACCGCAGCCGACGTCGTGAACTGGCTCAAGCGTTACAAGGAGAAAGGCTCGTTCACCGTCTGGCTCGCCAAGGTCACCGACATCGCCGCGAGCGGTCCGATGCAGGTGACGCTGAAGTTGAGCACGCCCGACCCCATGTCGCCGTATGGGTTAGACCAAGGCGACATGGCGGGCGACGTCGTCGGGCCTGCCGGCCTCGCCAATCCCGACTCGCTCGGCTCTACGACGAACGGCGCCGGTCTTTACATGATCGACCCCAAGGCGACGATCTTGAACTCGCAGTACTTCTACGTAAAAAACCCCTACTATTGGGATCCTGCGGTTCAGAAGTGGGACAAGGTCGTCATCAAGATCATCTCCGATAGCAATGCCATGCTGTCCGCCCTGAAAACCGGCCAGGTGCAGGTCGCCGAAGGCGCCGCGACAGACGCCGCCGACGCTGAGGCAGCCGGTCTGCAAGTGCTAACCGCGCCGTCGGCGATGCTTGGCGTCTACATCGGCGACATAGACGGAAAGATCGTGCCCGCGCTGAAGGACGTTCGCGTGCGCCAGGCGTTGAATTTCGCGATCGATCGAAAGGGCATCGTCGAGTCGCTCTACGGCAAATACGGAAAGCCCACGGCACAGTTCGTGCCCCGGCGCATTGGCGGCTATATCCTCAAGCTGGAGGACGCCTATCCCTACGATCCCGCGAAGGCCAAGACGCTGCTGGCCGAGGCCGGGTTCAAGGATGGGTTGAAGTTTACGCTTGTGGAGCAACCCGCCGTATCGAGCGGCGACCTGCTGGCCCAGGCCATGGTCGCTAATTGGAGAGACGTCGGCGTCGACGCCACCTTGAAGCCGACCGATTCGTTCGCAACCTATGTGCTGCTCATGGTGTCGCAGAAATATCCCGCGACGACACTGACGTTCAACTACTCGGTGCAGTTGACCGACACGCAGCAGCTCGTCACGAACCCCGCGCTTTACAACTACATGGGTTTCACCGACACGAAGGCAAACGCGCTCGCCGCAGCCCAGCGCAATCAGAACATTGACACTTCGGACGGCGTCAAGGCCGCCGAGGCGTCCGAAACCTACATGGTCCAGAACGCTATTCGTCGCCGCGGTCGTGG
>JAYTRP010000081.1:0-6965 GCA_043746145.1 Hyphomicrobiales bacterium
CCGAACTTGCGTGTCAAGGGATTTGAGCGAAAGGCTTCCATTGCGTTTTCGGTCGATGTTAAACTCGTCCTCGTCCTTGTTCACGGAGTTTTTTACGGCGGACAGGACTTCGAGCAGCAACTGCGCGATGAACCGAGGGCGGAGCGCCTTCACTCCCCTCGCGCCCGCCCCTTCAGCGCCCCCACGATCCCTGAGGGCGCGAAGTACACCGCCAGGATGAACAGCACGCCCAGCCACAACAACCAGCGGTCCGGGTGAAACAACTGCGGCAGCAGCGGCAGGTTCATCTGGGCTGCGCCGGTCGAGATCGCACCGATCCCGGCCTGCAGGTAATTCTCCGCGATCACGAACAGCGCCGCCCCGACCACCGCGCCGTAGAGCGAGCCCATGCCGCCGATCACGACGATCACCAGCACGTCGACTTGAATTGAGAAGGCGAGCGCGGTGTCGGGGCCGACGTAGCGCAGCCAGATCGCGTTGAGCGCGCCAGCGAACGCCGCGCCGGCGGCGGAAATGCAGGTCGCCAGTGTGCGGTGGAACACGATGCGATAGCCCAGCGCTTCGGCGCGAAACGGGTTTTCGCGGATCGCCTGCAGCACACGCCCAAACGGCGAGTTGACGACGCGAAGCAGCGCCAGGAACAGGATCACGCTGCCGGCGAGCACCATGTAGTAGCAGAGCGTGCGCCCGTTGATCGCCACGCCGAATAGCTCGCCGAGTTTGTAGCCGGGCGTGAGCACGGCGGGGATCTTGAACGAGCGGCCATCCTCGCCGCCCGTGATGTCGGAGAGTTGCGAGGCTAGTACGTTGAAGGCGTAGGCGACCGCGAGCGTCACCATCGCAAAGAAGATCGCCTGCACGCGCAGCGAAAACAGGCCGATCGCCAGCGCGAGCGCTACGGCGAGCGCGAGACCGCCAGCGAGGCCAAGCGCCATGACTCCCCAGCCCGGGCCCAGCGCGTAGAGCGCGAGCGCGACGCCGTAGGAGCCGATGCCGAAAAACATGACATGCGCGAACGAGACGATGCCGGTGTAGCCGAGCAGCACGTCGTAGGAGGCGGCCAGCGCCGCCATCACCGCGATCTTCTCGGCGACCCCGAGCGGCTTGGCGCCCGCAAACAGGAACGGCGTCGCTGCCAGAGCCGCAACGACTAAGATCAGCAGCAGCCGCAGCGCGAGGCCGCGCGGCGGGTCGCCCGACAAGAGCCTCATCGCCCGCTCATGGGTGAGAGCGGCGTCATCGGCCGCTCACGGGGTAGAGGCCGCGCGGTCGCCAAAGCAGCACCGCCACCATCAACAAGATGTTGGAGACCAGCGCGAGCTTGGGCGCGAGGAAGCCGGCGTAGTTGGATATCAACGCAACCAGGATCGAGCCGATGAAACAACCGCCAACCGAACCCAGGCCGCCGACAATGATGACGATGAACACCAGCACTAGCAGTTCACCGCCCATCGCCGCGCGCGCCTGCGTCTGGTAGAGCGCCCACAGCAAGCCGCCGAGCCCCGCCAGCGCCGAGGCCGCCGTGAACACGCCGACGAATAGCCGGTCGATGCGATAGCCCAGCGCCTCGACCATCTCGCGGTTCTCGACGCCAGCGCGGATCAACAGGCCGATCTTGGTGCGGCTCAGCACCAACCATTGCCCGACGAACACCGCAAAGCCGACGCCCATCGCGATCAACCGGTATTTCTCGACGGCGGTCTCGCCGAACGCCAGCGCGCCCTGAAAGGTGGTCGGCGGCGTCAGATGGATCGGCTCCGTGCCAAACAGGGCATAGAGCAGTTGCTCGATCACGATCGAGCCGCCGATCGTCACCAGGATCTGCTTCAGGTGGCGCCCGTAGACCGGAACGATCAGCACGCGCTCGAACACAAACCCGAGCAATCCGCAGATCACCACCGCGGCGCCGATCGCCAGCGCGAACACAGCGATGTTGAGCGGGACCGAGTCGGCCGCCACCCAGGGCGCGAGCGGCAGGAACACCAACGTCGCGGCATAGGCGCCGACCGCGATGAACGCGCCGTGGCCGAAATTGAGCACGTCCATCATGCCGAACGCGAGCGTCAGCCCCGAGGCCATGGTGAAGATCATCATCCCCATCGCCAAGCTCGCCAACGTGAGCGTCGCGAAGGTCGAAAACGAGCCGATGAACGGCGCGACGGCGGCAGCAACCAGCAGCGGCGTCAGCGCGGGCAGGATTTCGATGCGCGCTCTGGGCAGCGCCGCGCCGACATCGGTTGCGCTCATTGGTGCGAGTCCAGGGTGAGGCCGAGCAACCGGCTTTGCAGCGCGGCATCGTCGGCGAGTTCGGCCATCGCGCCTGCGTGGACGATGCGGCCATTGTCCATCACACGCACGAAATCGCCGACCTCGCGCGCGACGCGGAAATTTTGTTCAACCAGCAGGATCGTCACGCCGCCGCGCTTGATCTCGGTCAAGCACTCGATCAGGCCGCCGATGATCGCCGGCGCAAGGCCCTTGGTCGGCTCGTCGATCAGTAGCAACCGACGCGGCTCGATGATCGCGCGCGCGATCGACACCATCTGCTTTTGTCCGCCCGACAGCGAACCCGCGCGGGAGAGCCAGAATTTGCGCAAGGCCGGAAAGAAGCCAAAGATCCATTCGAGCCGTCGCTCGTCCATCGGACCCTCGCGCGCCGCCAGCAACAGGTTTTCGCGCACCGTCAAGTCGGAGAAGATCGCCATCGTCTCGGGGACATAAGCGACGCCGGCTCGCGCGACGCCGCTGGGCGCCAGTCGTTGCAGCGGCGCGCCGCCCAGGGTGATCGCGCCCTTCGAGGCGCGCCAAAGGCCCATGATGGTGCGCAGGCACGTCGTTTTGCCCGCGCCGTTGCGCCCCAGCAGCATCGTGGTTCGCCCGGCGGGGGCGTCAAAATCGACGCCATGCAGGATGTGGTGGCGCTCAATATGCGTGTGGACGCCCGACAGCGCGAGTTCGTCGCTCATTCCGCGGCCTCGGCGGCGATGCCGAGATAGGCCTGCTGCACGATCGGCGAGGCGATCACCGCGGCTGGTTCGCCATCGGCGACGAGGCGGCCGTTATGCAGCACGATGATGCGGTCGGCGAGCGAGCGCACCACGTCCATCTTGTGCTCGACCAGCAGGATCGTCTTCGACCGGTCCTGCTTTAGCCTGGCGATCAGATCGAGCACCACCGGCGCCTCGTCGACGCTCATGCCGGCGGTCGGCTCGTCGAACATCAGGATTTTTGGCTCCAGCGCCATCATCATCGCGACTTCGAGCTTGCGCTGATCGCCATGCGACAGCGAGGCGGCGGGTTGCGCCGCGCGGGCGGCAAGGCCGACGCTGGCGAGCGTGACGTTGGCTTGATCCATCAGATCGCCGCGCGCCAGCCAGGGCCTCGTCATCTCGTAATGCACGCCCGCCCGGGCTTGTGTCGCGAGCCTTACATTCTCGAATACACTAAGGTTGGGGAAAAGATTGGTCAGTTGGAACGTGCGCCCGAGGCCAAGCTGCGCCCGCTGCGGCGCGCCAAGCCGCGTCACATCGGCGCCGTCGACCAACACCGAGCCGGAGGTGGCGCGCAACTGGCCGGAGATCAGGTTGAAATAAGTGGTCTTGCCAGCCCCGTTAGGCCCGACAATCGCGGTCAACTCGCCCGGACGGAACGCGCAACTGACGCCGTCGACCGCGACATGGCCGCCAAAGCGGATCGTGAGATCGCGGGTTTCGAGCGAGGGGGTCATCGCCTCCTCGCCTCACAGAACCGCCACGCTAATCTGACCGCTTGTTCCGGATCGGAATATCCATATCCTCGATCTTCAACTCGCGGGTCAGCTCCGGAATGCCCCAGGCCACATCAGGGTCGGCCTTGATCTTGAAGGCGAACATCGATTGCAGCGCCTGATGGTCCTCCTTGCGGAACATCATCTTGCCCTTGGGCGTGTCGAATTCCAGGCCTTCCATCGCCGGGATCAGCGCTTCCGCATCGGTCGACTTGGCCTTCTCCACGGAGGCGACGACGGCCATCGCGGCGGCGAATCCGCCGCAGGTGAAGAAGTCCGGCGGGGCGTTGAAGCGCTTCATGTGTTCGGCGACCAGCCAGTCATTAACAGGATTTTTGGGGATGCCGTAATAATAATAGGCGGCGCCTTCCAGGCCGGGGAAGCGCTTGTAGGCGACCAAAGCGGGGAGGATGTTGCCGGCAGCGGCGAACCCGATGCCGTAACGGCTGGGATCGAGGTCGGCGAGCTTCTCCAGCGGATTGACCGCGCCGGCCCAGACCGTCCAGATCAGCTTCTTGCCGGGCTTGTCCTTTAGCGCGTCGAACAGGCGCTGCCCGACGGCGGTAAAATCACTGGTCGTGGCGGGCGCGTATTCCTCGGCGGCGAGCGTCGCGCCGGTCTTGGCGAGCGCGGCTTTGAACGCGGCGACCCCATCATGGCCGAACGCGTTGTCGACCCCGAGCACGCCGATGTTGACGCCGGGCGCGCCGATCGCGACCGCGTTGGAAATCGCGTCCTGCGAGGAATTGCGGGCGGTGCGGAAGATGTAGCGGTTCCACTTGTCGCCGGTGATCTGGTCGGCGACCGCGGGTTCGACGATCAGGATCTTCTTGTGCTCCTCGGCCACCGGCAGCATGGCGATCGTGGCGGGCGAGGCGGTGCTGCCGATCGCGAGTTCGGCGCCGTCGTCCTCATAGGCCTCGGTCAGCGCGGTCTTGGCGAGATCGGGCTTGCCCTGGTCGTCCTTGGCGATGATGACGATTTTGCGCCCGTCGATCTCCATTGTGCCTTTGGTGGCGTATTCAAAGCCGAGTCGCAGCCCCGCTTCGGTCTGCTTGGCGTAGGCCTGCAGCGGTCCGGTGCGGCCGTAGATCAGCGCGATCTTCAGATCGTCGGCGCGCGCGACGCCGAGGCTTGCGACCAGCCCCGCGGCGACGACGAGAGCCTTAACGGCGATTGACATGGCGTCCCTCCCAGGAAACCGCCGTGGGCGGCTGATCGATAATGCGCCGGGACGTAATCACCCAGCAGCGCGCCGCGCAAGCGCGATCACGCTGCGTCCGCCAATATGAGTTTGACCCCCGCCCGCCCGCTGGCTTATATCAACGCGCGTTGCCCCTATGGCGGAATTGGTAGACGCGTCCGACTCAAAATCGGATTCCGCAAGGAGTGCTGGTTCGATTCCGGCTAGGGGCACCACTTCTTTGTTCCGTGATGTCTAAAGCGGTCCAAAAGACGCATAAAAGCAATGGCTTAACCCGAAATCGATGTTCGGGACCGTCCTACAGCGTCCGTTTGCATCCAACAGATTTGATGGTAAATTTGTTGGTAGGCGCAAGCCCTACGCCAGTGGATACCAACATGGCTCTGACCGAGTTCGCCATCAAGAGTGCTAAGCCGGCCGCAAAAATCGTTAAGCTCTCCGACGGCGGCGGCCTGCAATTGTGGATCACGCCTGATGGCGCGAAGCGATGGCGCAAAGCCTACCGCTTTAATGGCATTCAAAAGACGCTCGCCCTTGGCGTTTATCCCGATGTCGGATTGCGTGACGCGCGAGACTCCTGTGAAGCTGCAAAACGCTTATTGGCGACGGGGGCAGACCCCTCTCACTCGCGCAAGACCGAAAAAGCGGCAAAGGTCGAAGCTTCCGCCAATACATTCGCGATTATGGCTACCGAACTCATGGACAAGAAGCGCCGTGAGTCCAAGTCCGAACGAACGATGAGAAAAATTGAATGGCTTATAATGTTAGCGTCGCCTTCGCTGGGGCCACGTCCGATCGCTGAAATCAAGGCACCGGAAATCTTAGCCGTCCTTCGCGTCCTAGAAATGCGTGGGCGTCTTGAAACCGCTCGTCGCCTTCGAGCAACCATCGGCGAGGTGTTTCGGCTCGCCGTACAAACCGGGCGGGCAGATTCCGACCCGACCGGAGCACTCAAGGGCGCGCTCGCGTCGCCAGTTGTCACGCATCGCGCTGCAATCTTGGACCCCTTAAAACTTGGGGCGCTTTTCCGCGCAACCGCGACGTATCAAGGTGCGCCGGAAACTGTCGCGGCGCTTGAATTGGCTGCTCTTACGTTCGTTCGCCCTGGAGAACTTCGTGCGGCAGAGTGGCAGGAATTTGATGTCGAAAGCGCTGTCTGGTCCATTCCTGCCGGGCGAATGAAAATGGGACGTCCGCACAAAGTCCCCCTGGCGCCCCGCGCGCTCGACGTATTGGCAGAATTGCGAACCATAACCGGAGCCGGCAAATATCTGTTTCCGTCGGTTCGCTCGACGACGCGCTGCATGAGCGAAAACACCATCAACGCGGCTTTGCGCCGACTTGGGTTTCTAAAAGAGGAAATGACAGGGCATGGCTTTCGTTCTGCGGCGTCGTCGTTCTTGAACGAGAGTGGCCTTTGGCACGCCGACGCAATCGAAAGGCAATTGGCGCATGTCGACGGCGATAGTGTCCGCCGCGCATACGCTCGCGCCGAATTTTGGGATGAGCGGGTCAAGATGATGTCATGGTGGGCAATTCGTTGCGAAGAATTACGACGCGGCGGTCAGACAAATAGGTTCACGACAGTCGAATGACAGCGCCGGATTCGACAGAATTCTAATTCGCGA
This sequence comes from Hyphomicrobiales bacterium, assembly GCA_043746145.1. Lineage (GTDB taxonomy): Bacteria > Pseudomonadota > Alphaproteobacteria > Rhizobiales > Beijerinckiaceae > Roseiarcus. The sequence goes on from JAYTRP010000081.1 coordinate 6,599, forward strand.
ATCGGAATCTAAGGAGAACCGCACCAGGACAAGTTATCTATAAAAATTTGAGTTTCGCGGCGTGTTGGTCGAAACACATTCAGAACGCGGCTGAAAATAACTTTGGGGATAAGCTGTGTATAACTTCTACAAATTACTGCTAAATGCTTCAGTTTGTTGACATTTATCCCAGTGGATAACTTCTACTGAAAAAAACTTATCAACTGAGGCTGTGGACAAGTCGAGCCTTCGCTTCCGCTTGCTGTACCACAGTGTATTCATCTGTGTGCAATCCAGTCTTACCAGATTTGATTGCACGGCGAAAAAAGAGCCGCCCGGCCTGCCAGCTGGAACGGCTCCTGCGGGGTTTAGTCCGCGCTCACGGTAG
>JAYTRP010000082.1:0-2185 GCA_043746145.1 Hyphomicrobiales bacterium
AGCGATACATCGTCTCGCGCCAAGTCCAGAACGTGTCGGTAGACTCGCCCCGCGTCTCCGCTAAACCGGCCATTGCTCGCTGAAATGCATGCGAATGCAGGTTGCCGATCGCGGGAAGCCCAATCGCGTGCCGCTCGTCGGCGGCGTCGGGGGAAACACCAGTTTCAACCCCCGCAATCCGATCCCCCGCAAGACTGATCCGCACGTCTGCGCGCCATCCCTCCGGGGTGAGCGCTTGTTCAAAATGCAGCGTCGGCATCGTTGCGGTCCCCTGCGGTTGACGCTATTATGACTATACATTATCAAGCGGGCGAGGAAAAGAGGACCTTCCCTCGACATGGCTCCTGACAAGGCTCTCTCTACACTCTGGCGAAACGCGCGACTTGCGACCTGCTGCGCCGCGATACCTGGGCTAGGAATCATCGAGCGCGGCGCGATTGTCGTCGAACGCGGGCGCATCGTGTTTGCGGGCGACGAGAGCGATCTGCCGGGGTCAATTGGCGCCCACCGAATCGTCGACTGCGAAGGTCGCTGGATCACACCCGCGCCGATCGACTGCCATACGCATCTCGTCTACGCGGGCGATCGCGCCCGTGAATTCGAAATGCGGCTCGAGGGCGCGAGTTATGAAGAGATCGCCCGTGCGGGAGGCGGGATCGCAGCGACGGTAGCCGCGACCCGAGCTGCGAGCGAAGACGATCTCCTTCGCGCATCCTTGCCACGACTGGACGCACTTATCGCGGAAGGCGTGGCGACTGTGGAAATCAAGTCAGGCTACGGACTGGATTTCGCAACCGAGCGCAAAATGTTGCGCGTGGCGCGTCGGCTCGCTGATGTGCGTGACGTGACAATCACGACGACCTTCCTTGGCGCTCATGCGCTGCCGCCGGAGTTCGCAGGGCGGCGCGAGGCCTATATCGCGCTAGTCGCCAATGACATGTTGCCGGCTTTAGCGGCGGAGGGTCTAGTCGACGCCGTCGATGGGTTCTGTGAAGGCATCGCCTTCACGCGCGAGGAGATCGCGCATGTGTTCGCCTCGGCGCGTCGACTTGGCCTGCCGGTTAAACTTCATGCCGAGCAGTTGTCCAACCTGGGCGGCGCTTCGCTTGCGGCAGAATATGCCGCGCTGTCAGCGGATCACCTCGAACACCTCGACGAAGACGGCGTTTGTGCGATGGCGCGATCGGGCACGGTCGCGACCCTGCTGCCCGGCGCTTATTACACGCTGCGCGAGACGCATGCGCCGCCGGTCGCTCTTTTGCGCAAGCACAGCGTCCCCATCGCCATAGCAACCGACGCCAATCCGGGCACTTCGCCTTTGACCTCCATCCTGCTGACGATGAACATGGCTGCGACCCTGTTCCGCCTCACCGTCGAGGAATGTCTCCTGGGGATTACCCGCCACGCTGCGAAAGCCGTTGGGCTGCAATCCGAGACCGGTACGCTGGAAGCGGGCAAGCGCGCCGATCTCGCGGTCTGGTCCGTCGAGCGGCCTGCAGAACTTGTCTATCGCCTCGGCTTCAACCCCTTGCATCTACGTATTCGAGGCGGACGATGAGCGTTAGGTTGAGAGCTGGCGAGGCTTCGCTCGCCGATTGGCGTAATATTTGGAGCGGCGCCGATGTCGAACTAGACCCGCGAGGCGCCAACGCAATCGCTGAAAGCGCGGCGTCCGTTGCGCGCATTCTCGCGCGAGGCGAGCCGGTGTATGGCATCAACACGGGCTTTGGCAAACTCTCGAGCGTCAGGATCGCCGACGAGGACCTGAAGCGATTGCAGCGCAATATCGTGCTTTCGCACGCGGCAGGCGTTGGCGAGGCGACGCCGCGGGACATCGTGCGTCTGATGATGGCGCTGAAGCTCGGCAGCCTCGGCCAGGGCGCCTCAGGCGTCCGTGCCGAAACACTCGCTATGCTCGAAGCCATGCTTGCACGTGGGTTGATTCCCGTGGTGCCGGCGCAAGGCTCGGTCGGCGCCTCTGGTGATCTCGCGCCGCTTGCGCATATGGCGGCGGCGATGATTGGCGTTGGCGAGGCGCGTCTCGGCGCCGACACCCTGCCCGCCGCAGAGGCGCTGGCTCGTGTTGGTCTGGAACCGATCGAACTCGGCCCCAAGGAAGGGCTGGCGCTTCTCAATGGCACGCAATTTTCGACAGCCCTGGCGCTTGCGGGCCTGTTCGAAACAG
>JAYTRP010000083.1:0-6949 GCA_043746145.1 Hyphomicrobiales bacterium
GAGTTGAGCAGCACGTTCAACTCCAGCGATTCGCGTGGGTTGAGGCCAGCCGCCGGTTCGTCCAGACAAAGCAGCACGGGATCGGTGCACATCGCGCGAGCAATCTCGAGTCGACGCTGCGCACCGTACGGCAGTTCACCCGCCGGGTCGTCGGCGCGATCAATCAGGCCGATTTTGTCGATCCAATATTTCGCCCGCTCGATCGCCGCCGCCTCCGCTTTAAGGTAGCTCGGCATGCCAATCAGGCCGAGAATTGTAAAGCCGCTCGCCGCCATCAATGAATTGTGGTGCGCCACCATCAGGTTCTCGAGCACCGTCATGCCCTGGAACAGCCGAATATTCTGGAACGTGCGCGCGACCTTGGCTTTCCAGGCGATCTCATTGCCGGGCATGCGCTCGAGCAGGTAGATCTCGCCGGCGGGCGATAGCGTACGGCGCGCCGAGGAACGAGTCAGCGCCTCGACTTCCGCCAGATCGGCCTTGCCGTGCCGGGCAAGCGCGAGCCGGCCCTCGGTCGGCTTGTAGAATCCGGTAACGCAGTTGAACACCGTCGTCTTGCCTGCACCGTTTGGTCCGATCAACGCGGTGATGTCTCCGCGCCCGACCTGGAAGCCCAGATTGTTGACGGCGACAAGGCCGCCGAACCGCATGGTCAAGTGCTCGACGACTAGAAGGGGGTCTGTCTTCCAGCGCATCAACCGTGTCCCTCTTTGACCAGATCGGCGGAGACCGACTTTCGCTCCTTGAGAAAGATCGAGGGCGCACGTGTCGATACAAAGCCCCGCGGTCGCAACACCATCATCACCACCATGGCCAAGCCGAACAGCAGGCCGCGATATTGCGTTGGATCGAAATCCGTCATTCCCAAATAGGTCGACATCAGGTTTTTCAGCCAGCCAAGTTCGCGCAAAAGTTCGAATCCGCCGATCAGGAACACCGCAGCTAGCGCGACGCCGATCTGCGATCCCATGCCGCCGAGCACCACGATCGCGAGGATTGTGGCCGATTCGTTGAAGGTGAAGCTTTCGGGGCTGACGAAACCCTGGCGCACGGCAAAGAACGATCCCGCGAGGCCAGCGAAGAACGCGCCGAGCGCGAAGGCTGTAAGTTTGGTGTTGGTCGTGTTGATGCCGAGCGAGCGGCAAGCAATCTCGTCCTCTCGCAGGGCTTCCCACGCGCGGCCTATGGGCAGGCGTCGCAGCCGCAAGGTGACGAGGTTGGTGATCAGCGCGAGAATAAGGATGACGTAGTAGAGGAATATCTTGCCGTGAATGGGAGAATATTCAAGCCCAAAATATTCGTCGAAGCTGCCCGGGCGATCCGCAAATACGAGGCCAAAGAAGGTAATCTTCGGAATCGAGCTAATGCCAGCGCTGCCGCCTGAGAAATCACGCCAGTTGATGAGAATCGTGCGGATGATCTCGCCGAACGCCAATGTGACAATGGCAAGGTAATCGCCGCGCAGTCGCAGCACGGGAAAGCCCAGGATCATGCCCCAAAGAGCGGCGAGAATGCCAGCAATCGGCAAGCAGATCCAGAACGAGAGCCCGTATGTTGTCGCCAGCAAAGTATAGGCGTAGGCACCCACTGCATAGAAGGCGACGTAGCCGAGATCGAGCAGGCCGGCGAGGCCAACCACGATGTTCAGGCCCCAACCCAGCATCACGTAGATCAGGATCTGAATTCCGTAACTGTCAATCCATTTCAGCGAACCGCTCGCGCCGAGCAACCATACCACGACGGGAGGGAACAGAAACAGGAATAGCAGGCCGACGAACGTCACGACGCCTGCGGCTACTCCCGGCTTCGCGCTCGCCGAAATCTTGGGCGCGGCCTTCTCGCGTTTGGGCCGCACGCCAAGGGTTAGCGCTGCAAAGCGGCCAACGAAGGCGAGCGCCATCAAGACCAGCACCGCAAACGGGCGCAGGATCAGCGTCAACTCGCCGCTGTTGGCGTCGTTTTCCGTCCGCAACAGGATGATGGGGATGCAGAGCACCAACGTAAGCAGGGCCGCCAGGCCAGAGTCCTTTAGCCTTTGGACCATCACGGGCTTGCCGTCCATCGAAGAGGAGCCGAGCGACATCGGTTAAACCTTCTCGATTTCGGGGCGGCCGAGAAGGCCCGAGGGCATGAAGATCAGCGTGATCGCCAGGATCGAGAATGCGGCGACATCCTTATAGTCCGATGAGAAATACGCCGCCCACATCACTTCGATCAGACCAATCATCAGTCCGCCGATGACGGCTCCGGGAAGCGATCCAATCCCGCCGAGCACCGCAGCCGTGAAGGCTTTGACGCCAGGGAGGAATCCATCCGAGAAGGTGACGACGCCGTAATAAAGCATGTACATCACGCCGGCCACGGCCGCGAGCGCGGCGCCGATGATGAAGGTGATAGAAATCGTACGGTCGACGTCCACGCCGATCAGCGCCGCCATTTTTCGATCCTGCTCGCAGGCGCGTTGCGCCCGTCCGAGGTTGGTCCGCTGAACGAGGTACCAAAATCCGGCGAGCAGCACGATCGTCACCATAAAGATGACGATCTGTCGGTATTGCAGGGTGATGTCATGCCCCGCGCCGCCGAGATGGATCAGGTCGTTGAACATCGGCGGAACGGGCTTGTTGCGCGGACCTTGGGCGACCTGCACAAAATTCGATAGGAAGATGGACATGCCGATGGCTGAAATAAGCGGCGCCAATCGGAATGAGCCGCGTAAAGGGCGGTAGGCTAGGCGCTCGATCGTCCAACTCCACACCGAGGTCAGAACCATGGCCGCGACAAGCACCAGGACAAATACAAGAGGCAAGAAGCCTAAACCCAGTATCTTGGTGAGGAACAGAAAAACAATCAGCGCAATAAATGCGGAAAGCATAAAAACATCGCCATGCGCGAAGTTCACCATGCCAATGATGCCGAAAACCATGGTGTAGCCGATGGCGATCAACCCGTAGATCGATCCAAGCGTTAGCCCATTAATTAATTGTTGCAGGAAATTGTCCATACGGCGACCGCCCCCTAGGTTCCCGGCGGTGATGCAGGAAGCGAGCCAATAGCGCCGCTCCGAGCCCCGTCCTTGTTATTTAGCCGCAGAAGGACGCCCTGAGCGCTTCAACGACCCCATTCCCGACCTCAATCGGCTTTCGTTGTTTTCGGCATTTTGTCAAGAGATTGCCGGCTGTTCAAAGAGAACACACCCGCTAGCGCTATATTTGTCCGAATATTTCCGATACTTAGTCGACTTGACGCTGTCCACCGCTGTGTGCACCTTCGCCCAAAGGTCGTCGTGGCTCTTGCCTTGGCGCCCTTCCGTCGAGCGGCGCGCGCGGGCGTCACCGGGTTCTTTCCAGGTGCATCGCATCGCCAAGTCGAAATTTTCCAGGGAGGAGACGCGGCAATGATTTCTGTTTCTATGAAGGTCAACGGCAAGGCCGTCTCAGCCCAAGTTGACCCGCGCACGCTGCTTGTGCAGTTCCTGCGGGAAAACCTGCGCCTGACCGGCACCCATGTAGGCTGCGATACTTCGCAATGCGGCGCTTGCGTCGTGCATGTCGACGGTCACGCCATCAAATCCTGCACGTCGCTGGCAGCGTCTTGTGACGGCGCGAGCGTGCTGACGATCGAGGGTCTCGCAGTGGGCGGAAAGCTGCATCCGATGCAGCAGGCGTTTCAAGATAACCACGGCTTGCAATGCGGCTTCTGTACGCCGGGCATGATCATGACCGCCATCGATCTGGTGAACCGCAAGGGACATGAACTCGACGAGCACACGATCCGCCATGAGCTCGAAGGCAATATCTGCCGCTGCACCGGCTACCAGAACATCGTAAAGTCGATCGCCCAGGGCGCACGTGACATGAGCGCTCCCGTCCACGCCGAAGCCGCCGAATAGAGCCGCGCCCAGTCAACAAAATTCAGGGAGAGAAACCATGAGCGCGACCGGAATAGGCGCCTCCGTCAAAAGACGGGAAGACATTCGGTTCATCACCGGCAAAGGCCATTACGTCGACGACATCAACCGCCCAGGTCAGGCGCATGCCTTTTTCCTGCGCTCGCCGCATGCCCACGCGACAATCGACAAGATCGACATCTCCGCCGCGAACGACCAACCCGGCGTGGTCGCGATCTTCACAGGCCAGGACATTGCAGCCGACAAAGTTGGCGGCCTGATCTGCGGCTGGATGATTCATTCCAAGGACGGCACGCCGATGCGAGTCGGCGCGCATCCCGCGCTGGCGCTCGACAGAGTGCGCTATGTCGGCGATCACGTTGCCGTGGTCATCGCCGAGACCTACGCCAAGGCGCGTGAGGCGGCTGAAAAAATCGTGGTCGACTACGGCGTGCTGCCGGCGGTCGTTGACACAGCAACTGCGATGAAGCCAGGGCAGGCGCAGGTCCACGAAAACGCACCCAACAATATGATTTATGATTGGCATCTCGGCGACAAGGCGGCAACGGAAGCCGCCTTCGCGTCGGCCGCGCATGTCACCAAGCTCGACCTCGTGAACAACCGCCTGATCCCAAACCCGATGGAGCCCCGGGCGGCAGTCGGCGATTACGATTCGGGCACGGACTGCATGACACTCTACACCACCAGCCAAAACCCCCACCTCGCCCGCGTCGTATTGTCGGCCTTCGTCGGCTTGGCGCCGGAGAACAAGCTGCGCGTCATCGCGCCTGACGTCGGCGGTGGATTCGGCTCAAAAATCTTCATCTACGCCGAAGAGACGGTCTGCGTATGGGCGGCGAAGAAAATCGATCGCGCCGTGAAGTGGAATTGCGATCGCACCGAGGCATTCCTGTGCGACGCGCACGGCCGGGATCATGTGACCCACGCTGAACTCGCCACGGACGCGAACGGCAAGGTCACCGCTTTGCGCGTGCATACCATTGCCAACCTCGGCGCCTACATGTCGACGTTCTCGTCGGCGGTCCCAACTATTCTTTATGCTCTGCTGCTGTCGGGTCAGTACAATATCCCGAACATCTATGCGGAGGTCGATGCAGTCTACACCAACACCGCGCCCGTCGACGCGTATCGCGGCGCCGGCCGTCCCGAGGCGACCTTCGTCATCGAACGCATCATGGAAATCGCGGCGCGCGAGTTGCACAAGGACCCAGCGGCGTTCCGGCGCGACAATTTCATCACTCAGTTTCCGCATCAAACCCCGGTGTTGCTCAACTACGACGTCGGTGACTACGGGGCGGCGCTCGACAGGGCGTTGGCGATCGCAGACTACGCGAATCTAGGTGCGCGCAAAGCCGCTTCGGCCGCCAAGGGTAAGCTGAGAGGCCTCGGCTTTTCCGCCTACATCGAAGCCTGTGGCATCGCGCCTTCGCAGGCAGCGGGCGCGTTAGGCGCTGGCGTCGGCGGCTGGGAATCGGCGGAAGTGCGAGTCAATATGGTTGGCACCGTCGAGGTGATGACCGGTTCGCACAGCCACGGTCAGGGTCACGAGACGACCTTCGCCCAACTCGTGTCCGACCGGCTAGGCATCCCGATCGAAAGCGTGAACATCGTCCATGGCGATACCGACAAAGTGCAGATGGGCATGGGCACTTACGGCTCGCGCTCTGGCGCCGTCGGCATGTCGGCGATCGTGAAGGCGCTCGATAAGATCGAGACCAAGGCCAAGAAGATCGCGGGCTATGTGCTCGAAGCGGCGGAAGCCGACATCGAGTTCAAGGACGGCAAATTCAGCGTAAAGGGAACCGACAAGTCGATTGACTTCGTCTCGCTTTCGCTCGCCGCTTACACCGCGCACAAGTTCCCCGGAAATGAACTTGAGCCGGGGTTGAAGGAGAGCGCGTTTTACGATCCGACCAACTTCACCTTCCCCGCTGGCGTGCATATTTGCGAACTGGAGATCGACCCGGATACGGGCGTTGTGACGATCGATCGTTGGACCGCGGTCGACGATTTCGGCAAGCTGATCAACCCCATGATCGTCGAAGGGCAGGTGCATGGCGGGATCGCGCAAGGCGTCGGTCAGGCAATGATGGAAGGCGCCCATTATAGCAAGGATGGACAGTTGATGACGGCGAGTTTCATGGATTACTGTATGCCTCGCGCCGACAACCTGCCGTCCTTTACCGTGGAGACGGTCGAGACGATCTGCACCTCGAACCCGCTCGGACTGAAAGGCTGCGGAGAGGCTGGCGCGATTGCCTCGCCGCCCGCCTTTATCAATGCCGTCACCGATGCGCTCGGCCACGAGAATATCGCCATGCCGGCGACGCCTATGGCGGTATGGCGCGCGGCGCACAGCGGCGTGACCCGGCTCGCCGCGGAATGAACTCGCGCCGGCGCTGGTCGCCGGCGAACCCCCATCACTTTCGGAGTTCCCTCGCATGTACGCCTTCGAATATTCCCGAGCCAAATCCGTCGCCGACGCCGTATCTGGCCTAGACAACGACGACGCCAAGATTCTTGCCGGCGGAATGACGCTGTTGCCGACCATGAAGCAGCGTCTCGCCTCTCCCACCGCGCTGATCGATCTTCGCGATCTCGCCGAACTCTCAGGCATCGTCCACGAAGGCGACGCGCTGGTCATCGGCGCTATGACAAAGCACGCGGATGTTGCGGCAAGCCCGATCGTGCAGAGCGTGATTCCGGCGCTCGCCTCGCTGGTCTCGCAGGTCGGCGACCCCGCCGTGCGCCACTGCGGCACGATAGGCGGTTCGCTCGCCAATAACGACCCTGCGGCCGATTATCCCGCCGCCGCATTGGCGCTCGGCGCAACTGTAATCACCGACCGTCGCGAGATCGCTGCGGAAGATTACTTCCAGGGTCTATTCGAAACCGCGCTGGAGCCCAACGAGATCATCGTCAAAGTGCGCTTCCCTGTCCCGGAAAAGGCAGACTACCAGAAGTTCCGTAATCCCGCCTCGCGTTACGCGCTGGTTGGCGTGTTCGTCGCGAAAACGGCGTCCGGCGTGCGGGTCGCAGTGA